>JBHHUI010000162.1:0-6376 GCA_046753805.1 Anaerolineales bacterium | reverse complement strand
GCCCGAAACCCCGAGCACCAGGTACCACAAAAACACGCCGCGCCGGACCAGGGCTGCCGCCGCCGCCCAATTCCCGACGAGCGCCGCCAGCCAGCGCCCCTCCGCTGTGCTCAGACGCAGCGCAGCCGCGCGCGCGGCTGCATCGCCCGCGTCATGCAGCTGCGCGCCGAGAAAAAACACGCCTCGCCGCGTACGCCCAACCGAGAGTTCCTCGTGCAGCCGCCTTGAAATTTGCACCCGGTAGCGCCCCACCCTGCCGGCCACAAGCCCGAGCGCGAATTCCGAGGCCGCCTCAATATCATGGCGCGCGCCGAGGACGGACACCACGGCGGCGAGCCGCTCGACCAGCGCGAGCGTTGTCTCGCGTTCTGCGCCGGGCAAGGCATCCCACTCCGGCGTCACCGTCGAAAGCAGGCCGAGCAATTGCAGCGCGCGCAGCGCGGCGGCCGGCTTTGGCCCCTCCAGACAGCGCATGAATTCGTCACGCACGCGCTCCGGTGAGACCGCCGCCAGTTGCGGCGCAGCTGCGCGGATGCTGGCGCGGGTCTCCCGCTCGATGACAAAGCCCAGTTCGGCGGCGAAGCGCACGGCGCGCACACCCCGCAACGGGTCGCGTGCGATGGCATGGGGGGTCGTCGCCCGCAGCATCCGCTTTTGCAAATCGTCCCGCGCGCCGGCCGGGTCGAGTAGGGTCGATCCGGCCGGCAGCGCGACCCCCATCGCGTTGATTGTAAAGTCGCGTTCGAGCAAATCCTCCACGATATCAGCCCCACGCATGCGTGCGTAATCGAGCACGACCCGACCTTCGGGGCTATCGATCAGCACGCGCCCAATTTCGCGCGCGGCGTCCAGCGTGTAATATGCGCCGCCGAACGTATCCGCGGCGCGGCGCGCCAGCGCCAGCGCGTCGCCATCGACGGCAAAGTCGAGGTCGTGAATCGGACGGCGAAGCAACGCGTCCCGGATCGCGCCTCCGACCAGCCAGACTTTACCGTCGAGTTCATCCGGCAGCAGGTCGCGCTGGGCGGCGAACTCCGGCGGGAGGGCTGATTCAATAGACTCGGTGGGTGGAAGGTATGCGACCTGCGCGGGTTCGCGGCCGCGCTCGGCGCGCGCCGAGCGACTGGCATCGTCTGCCGTCAGGCCGACGCCGGGCGCGCTCGCACCCATTATCGCAAACCACTGACCGGGACGCTTTGGAATGTGCTTGCCGTTGGGCGGCAACGGTCGCTTGTTGGTGGAAGACACAGGACGCGGTGCGGGCGCTTACGGCGCGTGTCAGGCGGTTGAGAGATACACGTCCGATTTGACGACGCCAATGAACGGCAGGTTGCGCCAGTATTCGTCGAGGTCCAGCCCGTATCCGAACACGAATTCATTCGGGATTTGGAAGCCGACGTAGTCGATGGGGACTTCCACCTCGCGGCGTTCATGTTTGTCGAGCAGACAGCAGACTTTCAACGACGCCGGCGCGCGCGTATTAAGCAGGTTCAGCACGTGCGAGAGCGTATGGCCGGTATCGACGATGTCTTCGACGAGGAGCACGTGGCGATTCGTAATGTCTGTCCGCAGGTCCATCACGATGCGCGCCTGGCCGCTCGACTCGCGCGCGCCTACGCCGTACGAGGAAACATCCATAAAATCGATGGCGTGGCGTACGGCGAGCGCGCGCATCAGGTCGGTCAGAAAGACCACCCCGCCCCGCAGAATACAAATCAACAGCAGGTTATCGTCATTTGAGTAATCCTGGCTGATTTGAGCGCCGAGATCGATTACCCGCTGCTGCAGAGTCTCGGCATCAATCAGCATTTGGTCCAGCAGCGGTTCATAAGCCGTCGCATCTGTCATCAGGCCGCGTCTCCCTGGCCGCGTGGGACTTCGTGGTGTTCCCGACAGCGGGCCTCGTATGCTTCACTGCCGCCTACCAGCACGACCGGATCGTCGTAGCGCGCCGGTCGCCCATCGATCAGCCGCTGCGTGCGGGAAGCTTCATCTCCGCATACCATGCAAATGGCGTGCAGTTTGTCTACACGTTCCGCCTGCGCCAGGAGCAACGGCATCGGGCCGAAAGGTTCGCCCCGAAAATCCATGTCCAGCCCGGCCGCCAGCACGCGCACGCCACGGTTGGCCATCGTCTCGCACACGTCACCGATCTTCCAGTCGAAGAACTGCGCCTCGTCTACGGCTGCGACGGTGGTAGACGGGCGCAGCAGATCGAGTATCTCGTCGGCCGTAGAAACCGGCGTTGCTTCAAACTCGGTGCCGGCATGCGAGGTCACCTTATCATCAGCAAAGCGATCGTCAATCGCTGGTTTGAATACCTGCACTTGCTGCCGGGCAATGCGCGCCCGGCGCAGGCGACGGATGAGTTCGTCGGTCTTCCCGCTGAACATCGAACCTGTAACGACTTCGATCGAGCCTGTATGGTGTTTCATAATCCGGTGCTTGCCCCAAGCGGGCGTAGTTTCAGCGCCATGATAATACGGCTTGCATAGATAGCAAAACGGGGCAAGTGCAATGCACCTGCCCCGCCTGGTTTTGTCAGAATTGCGTCGCTCTCACGCGGCGACTGCGTCGGGCAACTCAAAACCGCGTGCGCGTAGGCTCTTCTTGAGATCGATCAGGCCCTTTTGCCCGAAACCCTGGATCTCCAACAATTTGGCGTCGCCGCCTTCTTGCAGCCGCTGCAACACGTCGCCGACATTGTTCACGCCGGCTTTGGTGAGCGCTGCTTCAGAGCGCGTGCCCAGATCAAGGTCCTCAATCGCTAGCTCAGGCGATGTCCGCGCCGCTCGGCGCGCCTCGGCATCCACAAGATGTTGCTCGCGCGCCTGCAGCTTCTTATAGAAACGCTCCACCTGGCCTTCGGTGTCCACAATACGTTGCTCACCGGTGTAAAACGGGTGGCAATTGGAGCAGACGTCCGTACGGATGACTTCCATGGTGGATCCGGTTTTCCACGTGTTTCCGCACGCGCAGATGACGGTGGCTTCCGGGAAGTAAGTTGGGTGAATATCCGGCTTCATATTTCTACTTTCTACCTATTCCTCGAGCTTGTGCTAGGCGTCGCCGCCGTCCGGCACGACCGACACCTTTTTCTGCCCCCATGGCAGCGTGTCAAACTTCACGCGCCCGGCGGCAATTGCATAAAGCGTGTGGTCGCGGCCCACGCGCACATTTTTACCGGCCTTGATCTTCGTGCCGCGCTGGCGCACGATGATGTGTCCCGACTGAACCACTTCGCCGCCGAAGCGCTTCACGCCCAGGCGTTTCGACTTGCTATCTCGTCCGTTGCGGGTCGACCCACCGCCCTTTTTGTGTGCCATTTTCAGTACCTTGTCTGACGACTACCCGGCAATTGTATCCACCCGCAGCCGCGTTAGCTCCTGCCGGTGTCCCTGTCGCACGCGATAGCGGACTTTGGGTTTGTATTTGAATACACGAATTTTGGGGCCGCGCACATGTTCCATGATTGTGGCGGTCACTTTCGCTCCATCCACCAGTGGATTGCCGACCTGGACATTTTCGCCATCGGCGAACATCACCACCGGAAAGTCCACCGATGCGCCGACGTCGTCGCTAAGACGGTCTATCTCGATCGTGGCGCCTTCTTCGGCCCGCAATTGGTGCGCGCCCGCTTGAATAATTGCGTATTTCATGTGTATTTGTGGATTCTCGATTGATGCGTCCAGCAACGCAAAATAATGCCCCGACATGGCGGGGCAACGGCAGGATTATACTCGCCTTAGTCTTCATTGTCAACGAAAATAAGCGCCGTACGGTGGATTCGCGCTCGCCCGGCCTCCAATCCCAACTCCGCCAGCACCTCCTCCGGACGGCCAGTAGCCCCCGCCTGGGCAGCCATGCGCAGCTTGAGGCGCAGTATTCCCGTTGCAGGGTCCGATTCAACCTGCAGCGATTCAATCAGTGGGCGCAGATCATATTTCTTACCGCGTTTTTCGCGCAGGATTTCGGTGCGCGCCAGCAATTGCTCCACCCGGGTCCTGATTTCTGATTCGGGGAGGACCGTATCCGCCGCCAACCGGATCGCGTAACAAGCGGACCGCAGTCGAGACTGCAGGGATTTCTGCTTCCCCAACACCGGCTTCACCGAAAGAATGGAAATGCCCGGCGGAAGTTTGCGCGCTAGCTGCTCACCGAATCGGTCCGGATCGACCTCCTCCTCCAGCCACACGTCTGCAATTTCAGCCTCGCTGGTAAAGCCCAGCGGCAGCGCAGCGGCGAGTTGAATGCGCGGCTGCGGATGGAAGCCCTCCGAGTAGGCGAGCGGCGCGTCGGCGCGCCGTAGCGCGCGCTCCCAGGCTTTGTGCAAGTCGAGGTTGCCCGCGAAGCGCGCGCGGCCTGTTTTCGTAAATCTGATGCGAAGGCGCTGCACGACAAACATTATAATAGCCATCCGATGGAAACGACCGCACTTCGCAAGGCAATCCGATATGGGAGCGGCTGCGCAGCGATTCTGGCGCTCGGCGTGTGGCTCCTCTCTCCCGAACGGGCCGTCCACGGATTAGTCGCCACGTATTTCACCACGCCCGGCTCGGACGTGCCCGTGACGGAACGGGTGGAGCGCGTTGCAATGGTCAGCAGCAATGACACGCTGATCGACCCCACGGCAGCATTCCGGGTCGAATGGCGTGGATTCTTGTGGTCCGACGGCGCCGCACTTACATTCCGCGTTCCCGACAAAGGATTGGCCCGCCTCGTAATCGACGGTCAGGAGGTGTTTGATACAGCAAACGTCGCTGACCACACCCGGCGCACCGCATCCGTGCAACTTTCTGCAGGGTCACATTCCGTCGCATTTGCAATCGAAAAAGAAGTCGCCGACAAAAGCTATTTCTCTGCAGCGCTCCAGACACAGGGCCCACTCGGCGAGCAGCTGTTGAGTGCAGCACGCTTGTACCCGCAAGAGCCGGACGCGGCGACCGCCCTCCATGAACTACAGAACGCAGCCGTGCGGCGCATCGCCGGGATTATGATACTGCTGGCCGCGCTTGCTGCGGGGCTTACGCTGTGGCGCCCGCGCGCGGACTGGTGGCGCAGCCGCGACATGTGGCTGCTGGTTACGCTGGTGGCGCTGGCCTGCTTGCTGCGATGGTTGTATCTGCGCGATTTGCGTGTGAGTCTGCCGAACTACCAAGTGCTCCCGCCGGGATCGGATCACCGTGGTTACATTGCAAACGGCCGCGACTTCGTTCGGGGTTTGTGGCCGCCGGCCAACAACTTCTATGTACAGCCCGGCCTGACATGGATATCGGGGCAATTGCAACGAGTATTCTCGGACGGCGCGCAAGCGCTGCGGATTATGCAGGCGTTGTTAAGCAGCATGGCCGTCATCGGCGTTTACCACATCAGTCGACTTGTGTTCGATCGGCCGGCGGCGCGGTTGGGTGCATCCATTTGGGCCATTGCACCGGTGCCGATATTCTTCGACGCCCAACCGCTTACACATTCTCTGGAAGCATTGCTGGTTATCGTCGTGTTGGCGCTCTGGCTACACATACTAGACACGGGGACGACAAACGGCATGCATAAACGCGCCGGGCTGCTGGTCGCTGCGCTCGGTGCTATGCTCGGGGCCGCTGCCGTTGTCCGACCATCGTTTCTGGCTTTCGTTCCGCTTGTCATTGCGACGCTTCTTTGGCAGTATCGGCGAACGAAGATTGGCATCGCCCTGGCTTGTATCCTCGTCGCGGCGGCGAGTCTGCCCGTATTGCCGGTCACGCTGCACAATTATCGAACGACTGGCCGTTTTCAACTCATTTCGTCAAACGGGCCTGTCACCCTGTACATCGGGAATAATCGCGACTCGGCCGGCATCGGCGAGTATTCGCCCGCCTATCTTGCGACACACGAGTTGGTCAATCGGGGCGAAACCAGCTATGTCTCACAAACGTGGGACGATATCCAGTCGCAGCCGCTACGCTGGCTAGGGTTGCTCGTTCGCAAGACAGCTCTGTATTTTGCTGCAGGGGAATTACCGAACAATGTCGACTTTTATTCGCAAGGGATTGCAGCCTCCAGCGTACTTGCGCGGTTGCCGTTCCGGTTTGGAGTGCTGCAGCCCCTCGCGCTCGCAGGGCTGGCGCTGGCGATTAGTAGACGCCGTTCGCTGGGCGTCTATGTCCTTGTTGGCGCAGTAGGTCTATTGGCGCTGAGCGCGATTGCATTTCACGTCGTGTCGCGGTTTCGAGTACCGCTTTATGGGCCATATGCGGTCTTGGGCGGATTTACTCTGGCTTCCCTGATCGGCGAGATTCGTCGGAGGAATGCAAGGGATATCGTTACTCTACTATCGATTGTTGGCAGCGTGGGCCTGGCGCAGAGCGCGCTGCCGTGGGTTGCCGAGCATAGTATG
>JBHHUI010000161.1:0-6400 GCA_046753805.1 Anaerolineales bacterium | reverse complement strand
TTCGTGGATAACATGGAGCTGCTTGCAAGCGCTCCCCCAAGTTTTGGATGCGCCCTCGCCGACAAGGAGCGGCACCGCGGCCACCGCCCCACCTGACAAGTTAAACCCCTTCACGCGCCATTCGCCTCGCCCGTCCGGCGCGCAAATCACGTACACAGAATCCGGATAGTACGCCTGCGCGATGTCTGTGGGGGACGGGTGCGGCGGGCCAGTCGGATGTGAATGGAAAATACCGAGTAATTGCCAGCCCTCGTTTTCAATTGCCACCATCGCGCGCACCTGCGCGACCGGGTCCATCGTATACCGCACGGGGCTTGCGGCAACGTTTTCAATGGGGTAGACGCCGCGCACCACCTCTCCGACGCCTCCAAGCAGCCCGCAGGCTTCGTTGGGCAACCCGGCGTGAACGTGGGCCACCATCCTGTCGCACTGTGCGCGGGTCAGAATCAACCGCGCCGCAGCCGTGGGCAAACCCTGCGACACTTCTGTTCGTCGCTCGCCGTTACGTTGTGCGCGCGGCATGATAATGGGTCAAGCGCATGGCCGTCGCGTCACCCACGCCCCTGTATGCCCCCCTCCGTCAACTTGCGAATATCCCCCAGCACCGCGTCCAGTTCTTCGACTGTCAGGGGTCGGCTGTCATCTTTATGCAAGAGCGTGCCCGCCTCGATGCGTTCGACAGCCACCTCGCGGATGGAGGCATTGCGGGCCAGAGCTGCCTTGACGAGTTCCGCGCCGACCAGATAGCCGACGACGGGGTTTAGCGCTGTCGCGACGATGGCATTCCTGGCGAGCCAACCGGCTGCCTTCTCGCGGTTTGCCTGCACACCGCGCACGCACTTCTCCTCGAAGGCGCTCACTGCGCCGATCATCACCTGCATCATCTCAAACAGATTGTGTGCGACAACCGGCATCATCACATTCAACTCAAGCTGCCCGGCCTGCGTGGCCAACATGACGGCGTGATCGCAGCCCTGCACATGGAACATGGACTGGTTCAGCATCTCGGCCAGCACAGGGTTCACTTTACCGGGCATGATCGACGAGCCCGGCTGTACCACGGGCAGGCGAATCTCGTCCAGGCCGGTCGTTGGCCCCGACGACAGCAGCCGGAAGTCATTGGCGATGCGCGTGAGCGTGCCGGCCATCACCCGCAGCGCGCCGGCAAAGTCGGCCGCATCCGACAGCGACTGCATGCTCTCGAACAGATTGTCAGATTCATAGAGCTGCAGCCCCGTGATCTCGCTCAGACGCGCCACCATGCGAGCGTGGTATTCGGGATGGGCGTTCAGGCCGGTACCGGTGGCGGTGCCGCCGATGCCGAGCCGCCGCAATCCCTCTGCACTGCGCGCGATGCGTTCGCGGTCTCGTCGAACCGCTTGCGCGTAGCCCCCGAATTCCTGCCCCAGTCGCACCGGCACAGCGTCCTGCAAATGCGTGCGACCCGATTTGACTACGTCGTCAAACTCGGTCGCTTTGGCCTGCAGGGCGTCAGCAAGCCGGTCGAGTGCGCCGAGCAGTTCGTCCAGTCGCCACAAGCAACCGAGCCGGATGGCGGTCGGGATCGTGTCGTTCGTGCTCTGCGCCATGTTGACATGGTCGTTGGGGCTGACGGCCTTGTAATCGCCGCGCTCGCCGCCGCGAATCTCGATGGCCCGGTTCGCGATGACTTCATTGGTATTCATATTGTGCGACGTGCCCGCGCCGGCCTGGAACGGGTCCACGACGAAGTGCTCGTCCAGATCGCCGTTCATCACCTCGGTCGCCGCCTGTGAGATCGCCGTCGCAATCGATTCATCCAGCAAGCCGAGCGCGCTGTTGACATCGGCGGCCGCGCGCTTGATGACCGCCATCGACCAGATGAAGGCGCGCCACGGCCGCAGCCCACTGATGGGAAAATTCAGCACAGCCCGCATGGTCTGCACACCATAATATGCTTCCGCCGGCACCTCCAGTTCGCCCAGCGAATCACGTTCAATACGGACAGACATAGTCCAGTTCTCCTAAACGCAAACGAGGGAGCCGGTCTGCAGCTCCCTCGCACAAGATTCTAGTTCGCCGCTCTCGACGCTACATGCTCAACGCGTCGTAGCCCGGCCCGGTCTTTTCAGCATCGGTGCCATCCGGACGCGCGACGCCGAAATAGTCATAGTTCGGGTTGATGTCCGGTGTGAGATCGACAACCTCGCCCTCTTCCAGGACGCGCGTAGCTTCCAGCACCACCGGATCGCCGTGCTCGTTTTCACCTTCATAGCGCGTTTCGAATCCGGGGGTACCCACAGGCATGGCGAGGTACTCGCCGCCCTTTGCAACGTAATCCACTGGACACTCTTCCTCGGTAAAGATCGCCTCATACGGGCACTCGGGGATGCAAGCGCCACAGTCGATGCAGGTGTCCGGATCGATATAAAGCCACGGCCATTCGCTCTCGGGCTTGCCCGGAATAATGCATTCGACTGGACATACGTCAACGCATGATTCGTCGCGCAGGCACAGGCTGGTAATCACATGGGTCATGAGTAGGTTTCCTCCGAGGTCAAACCCATTTTGGTTTGGGGGATTTGTTTTTATTTGGCAGCGTCGTAACGCGCAGCCACTTCATCCCAGTTGACAATATTCCACCACGCGGCGACGTAGTCGGGGCGGCGGTTCTGGTACTTTAGATAATATGCATGCTCCCAGACATCCAGGCCCAGCAGCGGGGTCAGTCCATCGGAGATCGGGTTGTCCTGATTCGGCGTCGAATTCACGACCAGCCCGCCGGAGGCGTCGCGGCACAGCCAGGCCCAGCCGCTGCCGAAGCGTGTGCCGGCCGCCCTGGCGAATGTGGCCTGGAAATCAGCGAAGCTGCCGAATGCGCTATCGATGGCAGCACCCAGCGCCCCGCCGGGCGCGCCGCCGCCGTTGGGGCTCATGCTCGGCCAGAAGAGGCTGTGGTTGTAATAGCCGCCGCCATTGTTGCGAACTGCGCCGCGAATATCGTCGGGCACGGCGCTCAGATCGGAGAGCAGCGCTTCAATACTCTTTCCCTGCAGGTCGGCGCGACCTTCAAGGGCTTTGTTCAGATTCGTGGTGTAGCCGTTATGATGTTTGCCATGATGGATTTCCATCGTGCGCGCGTCGATATGGGGTTCGAGCGCGTCATGCGCATACGGCAAAGCGGGCAGTTCAAACGCCATGTTCGTCTCCTTGGAAGAATCTCGCCGGCTACGCCTCATTGGGGGCGAGGCACGCAGTCCGATGGTGGCCGATGCGGGGCATTGTATCGTCTGGAAATTGCATTGTCAAGGAAAGCGTCGTTCAGGTAGCTTGATCTCCCCCCGAAATCCACGATAATACCCCTCGGTTGGGAGGTTGTAGCTTATGATGCGCATACGATGTCAGTATTGTTCGTGGATGGTGGTGTTGAAGCCCGGCGAGATGGCGGCCGGCATTGCGAGCGCCCGCGATAGCAAGTCGCCGCACTATGTGCTGAACTGTCCGAAATGCCGCCGCGCCCTCAAAGTATCGGTCAAACAGATGCGCCGCCAGCTTCCGCCCGGTTTTGAAATACCGGCGCCCGCCGACGCCGCGCCGGCAACCGCTGCGGATGCGGACGCGGCCGAAGAACCAGAATCAACTTCGGCCGACGAGTGAGCCAAGCAGCGGGTGCGCGATTGGCCCGCCGCCTCCCACCGTGAAATCCGCTCGGACATTCTTGCGCTACGGCTCCATGGCGCTTGCGGCCGTGTTGGTTGCACTGACCGCCGCCCCAGCAGCGGCCGACTCAAGCGGCAATTCCATCGCGATCCTCTGCCGCGGCATTCATCCGGCAAACGGGCTGTATATGCGCGTCGATCGAGAGCATGGGCTCCCGCGAGACTTCGCGCCGCACGACATCGTGCCGGTTACACTGCCGATTCAAAATGCGCGGCTTGACAGGACCATCGAGTTGCGCGGCGCAGCGGCAGAACCACTGCTCGACCTTTTACGCGCAGCCAACCAATCGGGGTTGCGGTTGACGGTGGTGTCGGGCTATCGCTCTTATACCGACCAGGTGCTGGCCTTTCAGAAGTGGGCCGAACTCTATCCGGACCGCGTCGATTCAATCTCCGCCCGTCCGGGGCACAGCGAACACCAACTCGGCGTTGCCGTCGATTTCGGCACGCCAGACCCGTACTACACGCTGGCGCAGAGTTTCGCCCGCACGCCGGAAGCCGGATGGCTGCAGGTGAATGCCGCTAAGTTTGGGTTCGTTCTATCGTACCCGGCGTGGGCAGAAGGACAGACGGGGTATTCCTGGGAGCCCTGGCATTACCGCTACGTGGGCGCGCCGCTTGCCCAGAAGTTGGAGATGCAACGGTTGACCCTGGGCACACTCCTGAGCCAATGCGCTCGGATGCGTTATGCCGGACCGCCACGCGCTCCGCGCTAGCCCTTCTCCCGGAGGCGCAGCAGCCGCTCGCCGGCGGCTTCCAGCGTCGCTTCCTTCTTGGCAAAGTGAAAACGGATCAGGTGGTTGACGGGTTCGGCGAAAAAACTCGAGCCCGGCACAGCCGCCACGCCGATCTCCTCCGCCAGCCACATGCAAAAGGCGGTGTCGTCAGCCAGGCCGAATTCGGCAATATCCACCATCACATAGTACGCCCCTTGCGGCGCGGTGTAGCGCAGCCCGGCGCGGTCGAGGTAGCTCAGGAAACAGTCTTTCCGGCTCGTGTATTCGGCCAGCAATTGGTCGTAATAACTGTCCGGAAAGCGCAGCCCGGTAACGGCGGCTGCCTGCAGCGGATGGGCCGCGCCCACGGTGAGAAAATCGTGCACCTTGCGCGCACCCTCGATGACGGCCCACGGCGCAATCACGTAGCCGATCCGCCAGCCGGTGATGGCGTACGTCTTTGAGAGTGCGCTGCACGAGATCGTGCGCTCCCACATACCGGGTAAACTCGCCATGTAGACATGCTCGTGCGGCGCGTACACGATATGCTCGTAGACCTCGTCGGTGATGACGAAAGCGTCGTGCTCCTGCGCCAGGTCGGCGATGAAGCGCAATTCATCGCGGGTGAATACTTTGCCCGACGGGTTCGACGGGTTGCACACCACGATCGCCTTTGCGCCCTGCTCGAACGCGGCGCGCAATTCGTCCGGGTTAAACGAGAAATCCGGCGGGCGCAGCGGCACATAAATCGGCTGCGAGCCGCTTAGAATGGTGTCGGCTCCGTAGTTTTCGTAAAACGGCGAAAACACGATCACCTTGTCGCCCGGATCGCAGACGGTCATCATCGCCACCATCATGGCCTCCGTCGCGCCACAAGTGACGACAATGTTGCGGTCCGGGTCGAGGTCGAGACCCATGAAGCGCTGCTGCTTCGCCGCCAGCGCCTGCCGAAAACTCGGCGCGCCCCAGGTGATCGCATACTGGTGATGGTCGCCGTCGAGCGCTGCTTTCGCCGCCGCGACGATTGCAGCCGGCGGATCGAAGTCGGGGAACCCCTGTGACAAATTGATCGCGTCGTGCTTGATGGCGACGCGCGTCATGTCGCGGATGACGGACTCGGTGAAGTTGTCGAGGCGGGCGGCGATCGACGGCATAGTAGATACCCCTCCATAATGAACTCACTGAAACTTTCAGATAAGTGGCGCTAAAACCCTCACCCCCGCCGTCGCTACGCTCCGGATCCCCCTCTCCCGCTGGGCGGGAGAGGGGGTGACGCACATTGATAGCTTCAGTTAGTTCAATAACAAACACGAGATTGGAAATTCGGCGGGAGTATACCATTGCAACTGATCGATCTGAGCCACACTCTCGAGCCGGGCATGTCATTATTCAGCGCAACTGCGCCCCAACCTCGGCTTACGGCGTGGCAGAGTCATGCTGCGGCTGCGGCCGGCGGCCATTACGCCGACTGCACGTGCGAGATCGGCCGCGCGGATTTCGTTCCGAGCACAGGCACCTACCTGGACAGCTCGTATCATTTCAACTCACACGGAGCCGCGATCGAGGCGCTCGCACCGGAACAACTCGTCTTCCCCGGCGTCGTTGTGGACTGCACGACCGCCGCCGCACGCGAGCCGATCGGGCCTGAAGTGCCGGCGGGCAAGGATATCGCCGGCGAAGCAGTGGCCCCCGCGTGGGGCGCGCGCCGCTGCGAGGGGCTGCGGCGCAGGTTCAGGCTACCGGAACGCCGTCAAGCAGATGGTGTGCGTGCTCCAGGTACGTTTCCCTTAATTCCTCGTCGTCGAACATCCGCACGACCTCGTCGATCACGGCGTGCGCTTCTTCCCGTTTGGCGCCGGCCTCCGCGGTACGGCCGAGCGCGTCCAGCCCGCGCGCAGCGCCGGCGCATGCCCGCAGCACGAGCGGCCGCATCGTCATCCGGCCGGCTTCGGCCCCGGCGCGCTGGTAAGCTTCCACGGCGCCCTG
>JBHHUI010000160.1:0-6414 GCA_046753805.1 Anaerolineales bacterium | reverse complement strand
CTCAGCGCTGAAGTTGATCAGCAATGCAACCTCCCGGCCGGTGGCTGTGAGGTAGGCAATTGCCTGTGCTTCGTGCTGTGAGGTCAGCTCAGATACGGCCTTGAACTCGACGACCACTTTCTCTTCCGCCAGCATATCAAGCCGAAATTGCCCGGCGCGCTGACCGTGGTATTCCACGTCGAAGGCGACCTCTTTGTGAGCCGAGATACCCTTCTCGGCCAGGGCGATCACCATTGCGTCTCGATAGATCGCCTCCGGGAATCCGGGACCCAGCTCGTTGTGCACCTCCATCGCCGCGCCGATGATTGCATACGTGGTTTTGTCATACTCAGGCCTGGCACTCTGAGACACGGAAACCCCTCCTTCCCGGCCATTTTGATCCGCTTTATCCGCTCCATTTGCTCTATTTGCTGCATCTACTTCATTGACTCCATTTACTCCCACCATCTGCTCCATCTGCTCCATCCGCTGACCGTATTCTCGCAGCATTTGCGTGCCCGTCCAGTTGCTCTGCCTTAGCCAGGGTGGCCGCCGTGCTGCCCAACTCTGCGGCGGTCGCATCATCCAGTCCGATGACGCTCGTGATCTTGACGAAATCCAGCACGTTGAGCGGCGAGGCGAAGCGCGCGCTGCCGCCGGTGGGCATGACGTGGCTCGGGCCGGCCACGTAGTCGCCCAGCACTTCAAAGGAATGCTCGCCGAGGAAGATGCCGCCGGCGTGTTCGATGCTTTCAGCCAGGCCGGCCGCATCTTCGACGGCCAGGCACAGGTGCTCGGCGGCGAACTCATTGGCCAGCGCGGCCGCCACGTCCAGGTCGGGCGTGAGCACGATGCCGCCGTTGTTCTCCAGCGATTGCGCGATGATGTGGGCGCGCGGCAGGTCTTCAAGCTGGCGTCCGGCCTCCGCCTGGACCGCCTCGGCCAGGGTTTTGCTGGGGGTCAGCAGAATCGCGGTCGCGAGCGGGTCGTGCTCGGCCTGAGCCAACAGGTCGGCGGCGACCCAGGCGGGGTTGGCGCTGTCGTCCGCGATGACCAAGGTTTCCGTTGGGCCGGCTAGTCCGTCCAGGCCGACCTGGCCGTACACCTGCTGTTTGGCCAGGGTGACAAACAGGTTTCCCGCCCCGACGATCTTGTCCACGCGCGGTACGCTTTCGGTTCCGAACGCCAGGGCCGCGATGGCCTGTGCGCCGCCGACCTGGTAGAGCCGCGTGACGCCGCACACGTGAGCCGCACCCAGAATGGAGGGGTGGGGCGGGGGCGGCGTGCAGACGACAATCTCCGGCACGCCGGCGACCCGGGCGGGAATCACGGACATGAGCAGGGAAGAGGGCAGCGGCGCCGACCCCCCCGGCACATAGACGCCCACGCGCTCGATCGGCCGCGTGCGCTGTCCGAGCACGCCGCCCAGGTCGGTCGTGCTCCAGTTCGGCAATGGCTGCCGCGCGTGGAACGCGCGGATGCGGGCAGCCGCCGCCCGGAGCGCCCGGGCGACGGGGGCCGCAAGCCCCTCGAACGCCTCGGCGAACCGGTCGGGCGGCACACGGAACTCCGCGATCTCCACGCCGTCGAGCGTGGCGGACCATCGCCGCAGCGCGGCGTCCCCCTCGTCTCGCACCGACGCGACGATCTCCCGGACGGCGTGCTCCGGCGTGGCCCCGGCCCCGAACACCCGCGCGACGCCGTCCAGGACGGACTGGGGATACGCGGCGCGGGCGCGCGGATCACGGCGCAGTATTGTTTGCCGCGCGGTTTCTACGTCGAGCAGTGGCAGCATCTATTCCTCCAGAGCCGCGAGCATGGCGCGGTAGGTGGGCGGTTCTTCTTCGAAGATGTAGGTCACGGGCGTCACGACGACGCCGCTGCCGCCGATGGCGCGCAGTTCGCCGATGGCCTGGTGCAGGTGGTCGCGCGGCACCACGATGTGGACCGCGTGCCAGTCGCCGCCGTCGCGCGTAACCACCGGCGTGATGGTCGGCCCCTGCAGCCCGCCGATGACCTCGTGTTCAAACATGCGGGCGGCGATGGTCTTGGCCGAATCCCCACGGATGTTGGCGAATACCGACACATTGGCAGCGGCCCGCAAGTGGGCGTCGATGAACTCCAACAACTGGCGGGCGAGGGCCAGCACTTCGGGGCGGCGCTTGAGCGCGTCCCGGTTGGCGATCAGGCAGGCCTGGGACTCCAGGATGAGTCCATCGTCCAGCTTGCGCAGCCGGTTGTCTCGCAGGGTCGTGCCGGTGGAAACCAGGTCCACGATCAGGTCTGCGTACCCGATGGCGGGCGCCGCCTCCAGGGTGCCTTCGGCCGGTACCAGCTTCGCGTCGCGCAGCCCACGGTGCGCGAAAAAGGCCCGGGTGAGCGACGGAAACTTGGTGGCGACGCGCGGGGCGCGCCCGGCCCTGGCAAAATGATCGGCCAGCTGCTCCATCGTGTTCACGTCCGGCCAGCTTTCGGGTACGATGACGTTGAGCGTGCAGCGGCCAAAACCCAGCTCGCGGTGCAGGCACAGCACCGCGCCGCCGTCGCCGCCGTTTCGTTCGCGCACGACGTCCCAGCCGGTGATGCCAAAGTCCACGCTCCCGTCGCGCACGCTCACGGCGATATCGCCGGCGCGCTGGAAGAGCACCGTCAGGCCGGGCAGCGCCGGGATGTCGGCGCGGAATTGACGCGGGTTCGGTTTGTGCACGCGCAGGCCAGCGGCGGCGAGGAAGTTAGCTGCGCCATCGGCCAGACGCCCCTTGCTCGGCAGGGCCAGGCGGACGTCAGTGTGAGTCATAGTCATCAATAGTCTCCAAAACAATAAAGCTCCCTCCGGTCAGGAGGGAGCTTGGTCAACAACAGACGTGTTGCCTAATGTCGCCTGCTTAAGGCGGTCCTGACCGGTCCGGTGGCCGGAGGGGCAGCGCGTGATGGTGATGATGGTGATGAGCGACGATGCGCAGCGGCGTGTTCCCGTTCATGTCTACAATGCTACCATGACCCTGTCGATAGTTTATGTGCATTTGTGCACAATCTGGCCCGTTTCATTCTGGGCAGTGTGCATTATGCGTCTACTGCAAAAAAGGCAAAGTACAGGTGACTCGCTTTCAGTTGTTCAGAAGTCTGTCAGCAGATTGAGCAGCTGGAACGAATAAATCGGGATTTGCCGGCAAATATTCGCCAAATCCGCTCCACCCAGTCGCGGCGCCTGGACGCGGACCGCTTCATCGGCTGACTTTTATCGGGGGAGTCGCATTAGACACTGGCTCACAGTGACATGAATGCAACTTGGCCACGGTATGAAAGCGCAACCCGGCTGGCTTCATCATCGGGCGCGATTGCGATAGTTTCGCAGAAGGCCGGCTCGCCTGCGTCGTGGCCGAATACAGCGCGCAGTGCAACGCGCATGGCGCCGGAATGGGTGACCATGATCCAGAAACTGCGACCGATGCTTTCAGCGCCGACGCCCAATACCTGCCGCACCAGGCCCTGCAGGCGAGCCAGTACGTCTTCAGGCGCCTCGGCGCCTCCAGCGCTGTGGTGCGTGAGCCAGTACCCCATAGGGTCTGGGCTGCTCCAGAAGCCACGGTAGAAATTTGCCTGCTCCGGTGGAATGGATTTTAAAAAGTCAGGCTGGTTGACCGTGCTGTATAGCCGGGATGGCTCCTCGGGTTCACCCTCTTCCGCCAAAACAAAGCGCACGTTGGATAGCGCTATTTCCGGACGCGGCGGAGAAAGCAGGACATGTTCATTGCCTCCGGCTGCCGCGAGCGTGTCGGCTAATTGTTGATAGAGTATTTCGGCCGTTTCCCGCACCCGTGTAACCGGGGAATGGCGAATGCGCACGTGGTCTCCCGCAATAATGCGGGCGGCAAACGCCGCGCCGGCTGCGGTGGCTTGTCGCCGGCCGCGCGCCGTGAGACTTACATCACTGCGATGGTGCGCCACTTCACCGTGGCGCACAAGGTACATAACCGTGGTCATGCCTGGACCACCCAGGAGCGCAGTTCCGCGTACACGGCTTGTTCCATGGCCTGCAGTTCCGCGCGCTGTTCAGCCGGCCATTCGTACGCCAACGGCTGCACCGTCACGCCGGGCCAGGATTGGTCCTTGACTGTGTTAACGGCCATCTCCACCATCGCAATCTGAAATGAAGCCGCCTCGATATGCGCGCGCACGACCTGCGCGGCGCCTGTAATGATGAACAATAAGTCGTTCGGGCCGATAACTTGCAAGGCGGCGCGCCGGTCGCGTTCCAGATTGGCGAGCGTCGTGCTGCCATGGTCCACGCCGCAGCGTACGTGTTCGGCGTCGCGGGCGGCGGCCCAGGTGTAAGCTGCATTCGGATAGCCGTCAGCGCCGGTGGTCAGCAGTAGCGCCGGTGCGCCGTTGCGGAGCCAGGTGTGTAGTTTGTCGGGGAGTTGGGAGCTGCTTCGTGGGCGCATCAAATCCCGATCAATCGGACGACTCCTGGTTCGTGCGGCGTGCATGTTGCGGTCCCTGCCAGCGCTTGAACAGGTCTTGGGCAAGTTCGATGTCGAGCACGTCCAGGATGCGGTTGATGGTCTGATTGATGATGTCGTCCAGGGTCTGCGGGTGATGGTAGAAGGCCGGCATCGGTGGCATGAGTACCGCGCCCATCTCGGTGACCTGCGTCATCAGCCGTAGGTGCCCCAGATGGAGCGGCGTTTCGCGGGGGACGAGCACCAGTCTGCGACGGTCTTTCAGCGTCACATCCGCGGCGCGCAGCAGCAGATTATTGCTGAAAGACATCGCGATCCCGGAAAGCGTTTTCATCGAACAGGGAACCACAACCATACCAATCGTTCTGAATGAGCCGGAGGCGACAGCGGCGGCGATGTCGGAGAACCGATAACACACGTCAGCGAGCGCCTGAACCGCCTCCACGCTATAGTCCGTTTCCAAGACGATCGTCTGCTTGGCGGCGTTACTCAACACCAGATGCGTCTCGATCTCGGGCACCTCTTGTAAAACTTCGAGCAGCCGAATAGCGTAGATGACGCCGCTCGCTCCGGCGACGCCGACGATGAGTCGTTTCATGGTACGCGAGACTGTCTCCAGGGTGCAGTGATTGTTTTGACGACGTCGTAGAACCAGCGGTCAACTGCAGACGCGCTTTGCGGGAAAGGATGCGGCGGCAGGTCTCCCGGCGTAAAAAGGCCCACCTCCGAGGCGTCTTCGCCTGCCTGCGGTTTGCCGCCGACGATGCGGCCATGATAAGCAATAATGACGACGCCGACAGCGGCCTGCGAGTAGACGCCGGCCAGGCCATCCAGGGCGACCTCCACGCCGGCTTCCTCCTGCGTCTCGCGAATTGTCGCAGCCTCGACGGATTCGCCCATCTCGACGTGCCCGGCGGGCGGCGCCCAGTAGCCCTGCAGCGGCGGATTCGCCCGGCGGATTAACAGCAGTCGCCTGTCCAGAACCGCTACGGCCATGCCGACGGGCGTTGGGTTCTGATAGTGGATGTACCCGCATTCCGGACAGTGGAGTCGCTCGCGGTCGTCGACGCGGCCCAGCACGAGAGGGGCGCTGCAATGCAGGCAGAATCGAGTTGGCATGTGGTCTCAGGCATTCCGCGTCCGCTTGCCGGCCAGCAGGTTGGCGACGATATAATCTAACGTACTTTTGTCTTTGTGTGCAATGGGTTTGACGCGGCGGCTCCAGACCGTTTCCGGCCGGCACTGTAGCGCGACCACGTTCTCCGGGAATGGCAGATCGCGGTCGATAGCCCATTCAATATCCTGCGGCGCGCCGTAGTACTTGTCAAGGCGCTCACCCAACCGCGCCACGGCGAGCACCTCTTCGTCGCTCATGCAGAGCAAGTTCTGACGCTCGGACGGCACGTCGACGACTTCCGCACGCTGCGCATCTGGAGCCGGGATGTACTCGATCAGTTTGGGTGAGGCCGTTCGCCTGACGATCTCGTGCGTGATACGGTTGACGAGGAAATTATCAGGGGTGACTGCGCCGGCCACCACACTCTCGCCGAGGCCCCAGCTTGCATCGATGGCAATGGTCGAACGGTCACCGTTGCTGGGATTCAATGTGAACATCACGCCGGCCACACGTGCGTTTGCCATTTTCTGTACACCCACGCTGAGCATCACCTGGTCATGCGCGAAGCCCATTTGGGCGCGATAGGCGATCGCTCGCGGCGTGAACAGGCTCGACCAGCAAATGGCAGAACGGATAAGAACCCGTGGGGCGGAGCGCACCCACAGCGTTGTTTCCTGCTGCCCCGCGAAGGAAGCATCAGGCAAATCCTCGGCCGTTGCACTCGAACGCACGGCCACCGGCAGGTCTGGCACACCGGCGTCGGCGCACAACTTCGCATAGGCCTCGGTGATGGCATCTTCGATTTGGGCCGGGATGGGAATTTCGCTCATCATGGTCCGGATTGCCTGGCTGGCT
>JBHHUI010000159.1:0-6433 GCA_046753805.1 Anaerolineales bacterium | reverse complement strand
CGACTCTCACGCAATCCAGATCGCATTGGAGAAGTTGGCCGCATGAGCCCGGCCGACCGCGACGTAGTGCGGCGCAAGCTAGATCGCATCGTCAAGTGCCTGCAGCGCATCCGAGACGCCAGAGACAAGACGCTGGACGACTACTTGATGGACGCCGACCTGCAGTTCATCATGGAGCGCCAGTTGGAGCTGGCCATCGGCGCCGCCGTGGACTTGAACGTACACATCCTGGCGCAGGCGGGCTTTGGCACACCCGCCGACGCCTACACCTCGTTCCTCGAACTTGCGCGCCATACCAGCGCCATCTCGGGCAAGCTTGCCCGGCAGCTGGCGCCCGCAACCGGCATCCGCAACCGGCTGGTGCACGAGTATGAAGAGATCGATCACAGAGTTGTGTTTGAGAGCCTGCACGAGGCGCTTGACACGTTTCCACAGTACGTGGAGGCGATTGAGAAATACTTACAAGCATGATCAGCACCGACGCACCTTCCATCCCAACCGCATCCAACACCTATCCGCCCCACAACGCCGTCGCCCGTAGCGAACTGGCCGACCTGTACGAAAAGGCTCTGGCGGGCGAGCGCTTCACCTTCGAGGACGGCTTACGGCTGTTTAACACGCACGACATCCGCACGCTCGGGCGCATGGCGGACGCCGTCCGCCGCCGGTATAACGACGATGTGGTGTTCTTCAACAAAAACCGCCACATCAACCCCACCAACGTGTGCGCCTTCCACTGCAACTTCTGCTCATTCGCGCGCTTCAAAGAGGATGCACCCGGCGCATATACATGGACCCCCGAGGAGATCGTCGAACACATCCGACCGACCGTGGATGAGGGCGTGACCGAGTTCCACATTGTCGGCGGGCTGCACCCCCGATTAGGCTTTGAATATTACGAAGACGTGCTGCGCGCACTGAAGGCAGCTTACCCATGGGTGCATTTGAAGGCCTTCACCGCCATCGAGATCGACTTCTTTCGTAAGCTGACGGGCCTCCCGCTGCGCGAGGTACTCGAACGCTGCATCGCAGCGGGACTCGATTCGATGCCCGGCGGTGGCGCCGAGATATTCCATCCGGACGTCCGGCAGCGCATCTGCCCCGAGAAGGCCGACGCCGACCGCTGGCTCGAAATTCACCGCCTCGCGCACGAACTGGGACTACGGACGAACGCCACCATACTCTACGGTCACATCGAGTCATACGAACACCGCGTCGATCACCTGTTGCGGCTCCGCGACCTGCAGGACCAAACGGGCGGCTTCCAGACATTTATCCCCCTCGCCTTCCACCCCGAAGACAACGGACTGGGTCGTAAGATTCAGCGCCGCTGGACGACGGGGGTGGACGACCTGAAAACGCTCGCAATTGGCCGGTTGTTGCTGGACAACTTCCCACACGTCAAAGCTTACTGGGTCATGCTCACCCCGGCCATGGCGCAGGTCGCCCTGGCCAATGGCGCAGACGACATCGACGGGACCGTGGTGGAAGAGAAGATTTACCACGACGCGGGCGCGACGACGTCACAGCGCATGACGCGCGCCGAACTAATGCGCCTGATCCGCACGGCTGGGTACCGACCGGTGGAACGGGATACGCTGTATAACGTGGTGAAGGAATGGTAGTGTACCAATGACAATTCACAATCGTGAATTGAACTGTTAATGTTGACCATTGGCCTTATCAACTATCTGAACACCCAGCCTTTCCAGCACACACTGGCCGACCGGCTGGCAGGCGCAGATGTGCGCTTCGTTTTCGGCGTGCCCACCGAGTTGAATCGCGCGCTGACCGCCGGCGATGTGGACGTAGCCCCGATCTCCTCCATCACAGCCGCGCGCCTGGCGGACAAGGTTGTCATCATCCCGGGTCTTTCAATCGCTTCGCTGGGGGCCGTAAAGACGGTGTTGCTGTTCTCGTGGCCGTCCGATCCGCGCGAGTTGGACGGGCAGCCGGTGGCGCTGACAGACCAATCGGCTACGAGCGCGGCGCTGCTCAAGGTGCTCTGCCGCGAGCGCTACGGCATCGAGCCCGACTTTCGGATTACCCCCCAGCAGCTCGCGCCCATGTTGCAGTCGCACGCGGCCGCTCTCGTCATCGGGGACACAGCACTCGTCGAGGCAAACAGCCACCGCATGCTGGTTGACGCGACGGGCAAAACCCGGCGGCCATACATGATCGACCTGGGTGACGAATGGCTCAAGCACACCGGCCTGCCATTTGTGTTCGCGTTATGGGCCGTGCGGCGCGATGCGGTCGATGAACTGCTGGCGCAAAACATTCACGGCGCGCTGGAGCAGAGCCGCGACGATGGGCTGGCCGCCGTTGACGCGCTGGCGGCCAATTACGCGCCCCAGCTCGATCTGCCGCCCGGGCTGTGTGCGCGTTACTTACGGGACTTGCGGTACGGGCTGACGGACGATGATCGTGAGGGACTGGAGTGTTTTCTTGACCTTTCCCTCGGAGCGTCTCGCACGCCCCTGCGCTACCTGGAGGCGGTTGGTGCAGAGCAACCGTTGACCGCAAAGCGTATCGCACTCCCCTGATCCGGACCGTTGCCCTTTTCCCGATTTGCCGACATACCCATTTCCACCATGAACCCAATCATCGACGACATACTTGACAAAATCCACGCGGGCGAACGCATCACCTACGACGAAGGCCTGCACCTGTACAGCGCTGCGTCGATTTACGACCTGGCCGATGCCGCCAATGCCCGCCGCGAGCAGAACAACCCCGGCGACATCGTGACGTACCTGATCGATCGCAACATTAACTACACCAACGTATGCGTAACGGATTGTCAGTTCTGCAACTTTTACGCGCCGTGGCCGCACCACGAAAAAGCCTATGTGAATCCCAAGCCGGTGTTGGGCCGCAAGATCGAAGAAGCGCTGGCATTGGGAGCAACGCGTATCTTGATGCAGGGCGGGCACCACCCCGATTTGCCGTTCGACTACTATCTGGATCTGGTCGGCTGGATCAAAGAAACCTACCCGGCGATTGAGATCAATGCCTTCTCGCCGTCGGAGATCGACCACATTGCGCGCATCTCCGGCAAGGGTTGGCGCGAAGTATTGAAGGCGCTGCAGGAGGCCGGGCTGGAGGGCCTGCCGGGCGGCGGCGGCGAGATTCTCGACGACGAAATCCGCCGACGCGTCAGCCCGAAAAAGATCATGACCGCCGACTGGCTCGGCGTGATGAAGGAGGCTCACCGACTGGACCTCACCACAACGGCCACCATGGTAATCGGCTTCACCGAAGGCCCGCGCCACCGCATGAATCATTTCGAGCGCCTGCGTACTGTGCAGGACGAGGCGCTCGCCATGGGCAGCCGTGGGTTCAACGCCTTCATTTCATGGACGGTGCAGATCGAGAACACGCCGCTTGGGCGCAGCAAGCGCCGCGACCAATTCGGCGCGACGGCGACCGAATACCTGCGCCACACAGCCATGGCGCGCATCTACCTCGACAACATCCCGCACATCTCCGCCTCGTGGCCGACGCAAGGCGCGAAGGTCGCACAGATCGCGTTGCATTACGGCTGCGACGACTTTGGCAGCACGATGATCGAAGAAAACGTTGTATCCTCAGCCGGCGCTCCCACCGCCGTCCAGTGTGCAGTCTCCGTCTCCGAGATTCACCGGCAAATCCGCGACGCGGGCTTTGTGCCTGCACAACGAAACACACGCTACGAGACCTTGCGCGTGTACACCTCTCCGGACGCCGATGCCGACTTGCCGCCGGACACGCTGGCCGAGGTACAGAGCGATCTGGCTGTGCCCGTGCTCAACTGAGTGCTCCTCAACGCCCATACCCAACTCGAACTGGGCGGTTTCGCCCACCTGCGGCCGGGGCCGGACGGCGAACTGTTTGTCCCCTGGCGCGAAAAGATAATCCGCGCGCGGCGCGTCTGTCGGACGGCTGCCGTCGGCGGCATCAGCGCCGCCGGCGAGAGCGTCGCGCGTCCTTGCGAGCGAACGGCAGACTCCGTACACTGAGTTACGCGGAGGAATTAATATGATTCGCAAAACTCATCCAATCGTAGCTGCGTGCGCGCTTGGGTTGGCGGCGCTGGCCTGCAATCTGCCGGTCGGCGGGATCGGCGCCGGCGGGGGCAACGCCGTCCCCCTCGTCAAGATCGACTCACCCGCCACCGGCGACCAATTCAACATCGGCGATGAGATCGCGATCATCTCCACCGCCATCGATCCAAACGGGATCGTACGGATCGATTTGCAGGTGAACGGTCAGATCGTGCGCAGCGATTCTCCGCCGAACGGCGACGGCGGTCAGGTCACAGTCACCCAGACTTTCACAGCCTCCGAACCCGGCACGTTATCGGTCGCGGTGGTCGCCGTCAATTCCCAGGACAATGCTGCGACCGGTGGGCCGATCTCGATCGAAGTGGTCGCGGAATCTGAATCGAGCGTTGCAGCCACCGAAACACCGCAATCCGCAATCGAGAGCGAAGAGCCGACGCCAACGGCTACGGAGACAGCCGCCAATGCAACTGCCACCGCCACGCCTACCGCCACGCCTACCGCGACGGCCACCGCTACTGCGACGGCTACCCGTGTGTTGGTGCGCGCGACGGACACGCCCGTGGCTCCGCTCGTCGCTGACCGGGCCGTGTTCGTGCGCGCCGAGCGCGATCCGGCTGATACGAGTTACGGGCTTGTAACCTTGTCGGTTGAATTCTCCGGCGGACAGGGGCCGTATACAATATATGACCAGGGCCAACCGCTGACAACCAGCGACCCGCACGGAACCTTCGAGCGCAACGGCCGTACGATGTTCTGGATCCACTACGGGCCGATCCGCTGGCGCTGCGGCACGACGCTGGTCGGCGACGGCGTGATCGAATCGAAGGACGGCCAACAGTCCGGATTTAATTTCTACGTTGACAACGTTCAGTGCTAGCACGCACTCCGCAGCGTTGCGACAGAGCAGGCTCGTGTTGCTGCTCGCACTCGCCGCCTGTTCTCCGGGCGCAACCGATTCAGAGTTGGCGCCGGTAGGCGTTACGTTGGAAACCGCGCCCACCTCCGGGCTGGTTCCGGTGCAGTCTGCGACGGCCACACCAGCCGACGAGCTGAATACGGCGGCCACGCCGCTCATTGGGGTGACCCCTCGCCCGACAGCGCTGCCCTTTTTTACACCGCTCCCGGCCACCGCCACACCGCCCGCCACGCCGACGCCCGAGCTTGGCGCAGCGGCCGGCGGCCCACTTGTGATCGACAACGTGCTGTTCGTAGACGCCGTGCGCGACCCTACGCGCAACAACGGCGCGATCGCCACACTTTCGGTGGAATTCTACGGCGGCGCGCCGCCGTACACGGTGCTGGACGAATCGCAGCCGGCCATCACCGCGCACCCCTTCGGACGTTTCGAGCGCGGCGGACGCGAGATGTTCTGGATTCACTACAACGCTCCCACCACCTGCGATGCGGCCTTGCCGCGCCGCGTGGGCATCGTCTCGTCCGACGGCCAGACGGCGGAGCTAGAATTCTGGATCGACCGCGTAGCATGTAGCAATTGATGAGGGTTGCCATTCGGAAAGTCTGGCGCGACCTGTGGCGCAAGATTGGCAATTCTCGCACGACGCCTTACACTCCACGCTGCCCGAGCTACTGCTCCGGAATGACTAACCGCTGCCCCGGAAAGATTGCATCGTCTTCTTCCAGCCCATTCAGGAACATGACCGATTCGGTCGTCACGCCATAACGAAACGCGATCTCGCTCAACGTCTCGCCGGACTGCACCACATGGACGGTCTTCGGAGGTGTGGCGGTGGGAGGTGGTCCGGGTGTGGGGATCGCGGTAATGGTCGGGATCGGGGTCGGGAGTTGGACTGCGACGTCGAAATAGCGGTCAAACACGGGTGACAGATCGGTGTTCGTATGACGGCTGAGCGCTGCAAAGAAGTCCTCACTGGTCACAATCCGGAACGCCCCGCGTCGGTAGTATTCTTTCACAAAGCTGAAGAATTCCGCATCCCCCATGCGGCCCCGCAAGTCATGTAGAAACAGCGCCCCCTGCCGATACACGCTGCGGAGTAGGACCTCCGTGGAACCGAGATCGTACGCCGTGCGGTTCACCGGGCCTTCCGGCTCCCAGTACAGGATGCGATTGTCCCAGTACCACTGCGTCAGGTCAGGATTGTAGCGTTCGTCGTACAGGTACTCGCCATACATGGGCAACGCGCCGCCCAGCCATGGTTCCGCGATCGGGTTGTGGCCCACGAACTGGCCCCACCACATCTCGCCCAGTGTCAGCGGCACAAGCACTAGCAGCAAGGAACCGGCCTGCCCGGAGTATTCTTCAAAACCCTTTCCCGTGTGCAGCACGAAGCCCCCGGCGGCCACACTCGGCAGGTAGGCGTCTTGGGCAAACACGAGCGTGCTGTATGGATACGGTCCGTAGCGCTCGG
>JBHHUI010000158.1:0-6438 GCA_046753805.1 Anaerolineales bacterium | reverse complement strand
TGGCAGATGCTTTCACGTTACTGGTGAATACGAAAACAAACCACAGTCACGCGCCGTTCATCTCGACTGCCAGCGCGACCGCCTCTCCGCCGCCGAGGCAGAGCGATGCGACGCCGCGCTGCAGTCCCCGATCCGCAAGCGCGTACAACAAGGTCGTGAGCAGCCGCGCGCCGGTTGCGCCCAGCGGGTGTCCGAGCGCGATTGCGCCGCCGTGCACATTGACTTTATCCCAGTCCCAGCCTTCGTCCGCCAGTGCATAGCCATTCGCAAGGATCTGCGCTGCGAAGGCCTCGTTGAGTTCGATCAGGCCCACCTCGTCCAGCGTCCACCCGACCTTCTGCAACAGCGCCGGAATAACCTTCGCCGGCGCGCCGAAGATGTACCGGGGTTCGACGGCCGCCTGCGCGTAGCCCACAATGCGAGCCAGCGGTTCCACGCCGATCTCGGCGGCGGCTGCGCCGCTCGCCACCACGACAGCCGCAGCGGCATCGTTCAAGCCGGGCGCATTCCCGGCCGTGACACGCCCATCCTCTTTAAACGCTGGACGCAAGCGGCTGAGCGCTTCCAACGAAGTGTCCCGGCGCGGCGACTCATCCGTGTCGATCGACGTTTCGCCTTTACGACCCCGCACTACAACCGGGATGATTTCCGGCTGGAACTTGCCGCCGTCGATCGCCGCAATGGCCTTCTCGTGGCTCGTCAGCGAAAAACGGTCCATCGCCTCGCGCGTGACCTCGAACTCGTCGGCGATAAACTCGGCTGCATCGCCCATCGCCCAGTCTTCGAAGGCGCACCACAGGCCGTCAACCACCAGCGAGTCGCGCAGGGTTGCACTGCCATAACGGAGTTGATCGGTGCGCCCGTCCACAAGGTGCGGCGCGCCGCTCATGCTTTCGACGCCGCCGGCCACCAGCAGGTCGCCGTCCCCGGCGCGGATCGCCTGTGCGGCCAGCATCACGGTCTTAAGGCTGGCGCCGCAGACTTTATTGACTGTCGTGGCTCCCACGGTGGCGGGCAGGCCCGCGCCGATGGCCGCCTGGCGCGCAATATTCTGGCCCAGGCCGGCTGAGACGACGTTGCCCATCAGGACTTCGTCGATCGCGGCCAGGTCCGGCAGCCCAGCGCGCGCGACGGCCGCGCGGATTGCGTTCGCGCCCAGTTCCGCCGCCGGCACGCTGGCAAGCGCGCCCCGAAAACGCCCGATGGGCGTGCGGGCTGCCCCCAGAATTACTACCTCGCGCGAGGAATTCTTAACGAATGTCATTCCACGTTTGCCCCGCCATTACGGCAATTGTGACCCGATTCCCTCCAGGTTCGATTGTATCAGCAATCATCGACCACAAGCGCCCTGAATGAACAGAGGCCTCCGACGATGCTGTACGGGGAGGCCTCTGGTGCGAACTTGAAAGCCGGACGGAGCTGGGTTTATCCGGCCCGCGCCGCCGCGTCCGTCAGGGCGCGCTGTATCATCACCGGCGCGATCTTACGGCGGTACTCTGCGCCGGCATGGATGTCGGCGAGGATATCGTCGCCGAGATCGTCCGCGACCGCAGCCGCAGCCGCAGCGATCGTCGCTTCGTCCAGCGCTTTACCGACGAGGGCAGCTTCCACCGCCGGCGCCCTGGTCGCGTGCGGGGTCAGGCCGCCTACGGCTACGCTGGCTGCGGTACAGGCGCCGTCCGCAACCGTAACGGCGACGCCGGCCGCGACCATGGCATAGTTCGAGGCCGGGTTGCGCAGTGCGGCATACGCCGAGCCGCTGTCCGCGCCTTCAGCCGGGACTTCAATCGCGGTCAGGATTTCGCCGTCGGCCAGCGCGGTTTCAAACAAACCGGTGAAGAAGTCAGCCGCAGCCACGCTGCGCTCACCGCCGGGGCCGGTCATGTGAAACGTCGCGCCGAGCGCGAGCAGCATCGTGGGCGGATCGGAGGCCGGATCGGCATGCGCCACGTTGCCGCCGAGGGTGCCGCGATTGCGGACCTGCACATCGGCCACCATGCTGGCCGCCTGCGCAAGACCAGCTGGAAGGGCATCCGATCCGGCGACCTCGGCGTGTGTGGTCAACGCGCCGATGCGCGCCGAACCATTGGCTGCGCTGATGCCGCGCAGCTCAGCGATGCGACCGATGTCGATCAACGCGCCGGGGTCTGCCAGCCGCAGTTTCATCAACGGGATCAGGCTGTGGCCGCCAGCCAGCAGTTTCGCACCGCTGTGCTCGCCCAGCAGGGAGAGCGCCTCCGCGACTGAACTTGCGCGATGGTATTCAAAACTTGGTGGATACATGGCCTAGCCTCCGTTGCTGGCAGACTGGATCGCCTGCCACACTTTTTCTGATGTCAGCGGCATGTCGATGTGGCGGACGCCGAGCGGCGCGAGCGCATCGTGTACAGCGTTTGCGACGGCGGCCGTGGCGGCAATCGTGCCCATCTCGCCCGCACCCTTCACACCCAACGGATTGAACTGTGAAGGCGTTTCCGTGCGCCCCGTTTCTATCGCTGGAAAGAGTTCGGCGCGCGGCACTGCATAATCCAGCATGGAACCGCTCAGAAGCTGG
Source organism: Anaerolineales bacterium (assembly GCA_046753805.1). Classification (GTDB taxonomy): domain Bacteria; phylum Chloroflexota; class Anaerolineae; order Anaerolineales; family JBHHUI01; genus JBHHUI01. The sequence continues at coordinate 3,884 of JBHHUI010000158.1, read as the reverse complement.
CCATCATCATTGTACTGGCCGTATTCGAGCAGCGCCTGCCCGACGCCCTGAGCCACGCCGCCGACGATCTGGCCATCTACGACCAGTGGGTTGATGACATTGCCGACATCGTCTACGGCCACATAGCGCTGCAGGGTAACTTCGCCCGTATCGCGGTCGATTTCGACCTGCGCGATGTGCGCGCTGTTCGGGAAGGTGAAGTTCTCCGGATCGAAGAACGAGGTCTCTTCGAGTCCGGGTTCCATGCCTTCGGGTATCTGCGCGCCCACGTACGCGGCAAATGCAATTTCACCGAACGCCCGACTGGTTTCCGGGCTTTCCGCGTCAGTGCCTTTGACATGGATACGGCCGGTGTCCTGATCGTAGACCAGGTCTTCTTCAGCCGCTTCTAACTGGAAGGCGACGATCTTTTTGACTTTCTCGCGGATCTTTTCGGCACTCTTCACGAGCGCGCTGCCGCCGACGGCGGCGCTGCGGCTGCCGTAGGTGCCGAGGCCGAAGGGGATGCTGGCAGTATCGCCGTGCACGATTTCCACGTCCTCGAGCGCGACGCCCAGTTCGTCGGCCACGACCTGTGCAAACGTTGTCTCATGGCCCTGTCCGTGCGAGTGCGAACCGGTGAAAACGCTGATTTTGCCCGTGGGGTGGACGCGCACCTTACCGGTTTCGTACAGCCCGACGGCGGAGCCTAGCGAAACGGCCACGCGCGAGGGTGCGGGGCCGCTGGCTTCGATGCTGCCGGCAATGCCAACGCCGACCAGGCGACCGTCCGCTCGGGCGGCTGCTTGCGCCGCCCGCATGGCCTTGTAATCGGCGATGCTCTCCGCTTTGTCGAACAGCGCGTTGTAGTCGCCGCTGTCGTACAGGAAGGCGACCGGCGTCTGGTGCGGGAACTCGGTGATGAAGTTCTTGCGCCGGAACGCGATCGGGTCCATGTCCAGTTCCTTCGCCGCCAGCTCTACGAGACGCTCGAGCAGGTAACTGGCTTCCGGACGGCCCGCGCCACGGTAGGCATCCACCGGCACCGTGTTCGTTACCGTGCCGACCATCTCGCCCCAGATGGCTTCGGGTACGTTGTAGAGACCCGATAGCAGGGTAATGTAGAGCGCTGTGGGGATCAGCGGCGCAAAGGTGGAAAGATACGCCCCCATGTTCGCCCACGTCTTCACATGGATGCCCTGGATGACGCCGTCACTGTCAACCGCCAGTTTGCAGGTGGTGACGTGATCGCGGCCATGTGCATCGGTGACATACGACTCGCTGCGGGTGGCAACCCACTTTACGGGTCGATCAATCGCCCGCGCCACCCACGGGACGATGACTTCTTCGGGGTAGTGGAAGATTTTGCTGCCGAAACCGCCGCCAACATCCGGCGAGATGACGCGCAGCTTGTTCTCCGGGATGAACAGGGTGAAGGCGCTCAACAGCAGGCGGATGACGTGCGGGTTCTGGCTGGTCGTCCACAGCGTCATGTCCTCGCTGAAAGAGTTCCACTGCGCCACGGCGGCGCGCGGCTCCATCGCGTTCGGGATCAGACGCTGGTTGATCAGGTCAAGCTCTATCACCCGGTTGTCCGAGTTGGCGAAGGCCGCTTCGGTGGCGTCTTTATTGCCAAAGCCCCACACGTAACTGATGTTGTTCTCGATCTCATCGTGTACCAGCGGCGCGCCGGGCTCAGTCGCCGCCTTTGCATCCACGACGACCGGCAGCGGTTCGTACTCCACCTCGATGAGGTCAAGCGCATCCCGCGCGATGTAGGCGCTCTCGGCTGCCACGGCCGCAACGCCGTCGCCGACGTGCCGCACGCGGTCCACGGCCAGCGGCATGTGCGCCGGCACCTTGATGTCCGGCGGAGTCCAGCCGCACGGCAGCGAACCAACGCCGCCATCTGCGAGGTCCTTTCCGGTGTACACGGCTATCACACCCGGATGCGCAGCGGCTTTGGAGACGTCGATGCGCTTGATATTGGCATGTCCATGCGGGCTGCGCAGTATCGCCAGATGCGCCATATTGGGCAGGTTCAGGTTCGCGACATAGCGGCCCTGGCCCTGTATGAAGCGCGGGTCTTCGCGTCGTTTGATACTTTCGCCGACGTATTTGGCCATTACGCACCTCCTCCCATCGCTTCGGCCGCAGCCATGACGGACTTGACGATGTTCTGATAACCGGTGCAGCGGCACAGGTTGCCTTCCAGTCCGTGCCGGATGTCAGCATCGGTGGGATGCGGGTTGTTTTGCACAAGGTCCACGGCGGTCATGATCATGCCCGGCGTGCAGTAGCCGCATTGCAACCCGTGGTTGTCCCAGAACGCCTGCTGCATGGGATGCAGTGTTCCGTTCTGAGCCAATCCTTCAATGGTCATGACGGCGCTGCCGTCAGCCTGCACGGCCAGCACCGTACACGATTTGACGGCTTTACCATCCAGATGCACCGTGCATGCGCCGCATTGGCTGGTGTCGCAGCCGATGTTGGTCCCCGTAAGGCCCAGCGTGTCGCGCAGGTAATGCACGAGCAGCTGGCGGGGTTCAACTTCGTGCGAATGTTCAACCCCGTTTACGGTAATTGAAACGGAATGCTTCATAGATCGACCTCCATTGTAAAGTGGGCACGCCTGCCGGCGCATAGGACGGCAGCGCACAAAAACAAAACTCCAGCCGCCTGGAAGCGCTGGAGCCTATGCTACGTGGACGTGTTGGTTCCCAGCAGCTGCGCGGGCGCAGGGCCGCGGCAGATGGCACTGCAATCGATCTGCGCTGCTTTCTTTATGCTGCCAAGCCCAAACACTGTGCACCTCGGCCGAAATGTCGTTTCGTTTCGTGTGGGACGGAACTACTATACGCGACTCAGGGTAAGGAGTCAACGATTTAATGACGAAACTTCAATTTAGGGCTGGTTGTACCCGTCCATTGAAATGTTTGCGCAATGAGCAATAATTAAATGCAAAGACGAAGAGAAAAACGCTTCGCCCTTTGCGTTAAATGCCTGTTGGTCCCAGCTTGTCCGGGTTAGGAGTCGCGCACGCGCGAGCGCGGCATGGGTCGCTCGGGGATGTCTTCAAGCAGGCCGCCGTGTCCGAGCGCGACGATGTCGGCGCGCGTGAGATGGTCGCCGGCCAGCAAGCGCGGCAGCACCCAATCGACGATGTTGGTTTTGCGGCTGCGCGCGCAGCCGGGCGCGCCAAGCACCGGCACCTCGCCCACCCGCGCCAGCATGAGCAGGTTGCCCGGATCAACCGGCGCGCCCACGCAGATGACCACGCCGCCAACGCGTTCGATGGCGCGCGGCGCGATGTCGTGCCGGTCCATGATGGCCGTCTCGCCCGCAAGCACGATCAACCCGGCGCCGGCCGCAACCTGCGTACGGATCGTCGCCGCCAGTTGCGCTTCGCCACGGTCGTCTTCGAGCGGCACAAATTCGACGGCGCGCACTGCCACGCCCAGCGCCTCCAATCGCTCGCGCAGCGGCGGATCGAAGTCGCGCAGCACGCGCTCGCGCACCGGCGGCGAACCCGAAAGGATCAGCGCCGCCGACTCAATTGTGAGCGTATCTACGGCGACCAATGGCCCGCCCTCGGCCGCTATGGCCTCGGCCGCCCGGACGGACGTCTCCGGAACGGCGTACGGGATGACCTTGACCGTCGCCACCATTTGTCGCACGCGCACGGGATTGTGCCGCCGGAGCGAGGCGAGCGTGAGGCCTTCCACCTCATTGAGGCGCGCGAGCCGCTCGGCGTCTACGCGCAGCACGCCCCGCACATTGGAAAGGAAATTTACGCGGCCCGAGGCCGGCCCCGACAGACGCACGTTGGACGCCCGGACGGCGCGGGCAATCCGCAGCGCGGCCGTATCTTCGTCGAGATCGCCCGGCTCCAACTCGGCCACGTA
>JBHHUI010000157.1:0-6442 GCA_046753805.1 Anaerolineales bacterium | reverse complement strand
TATTCGTATCAGCAACAACACAAACGGAAGTGAGCTCACCGCTCCAACGCCGTATGTCGCCGCCAACCAGCGTAAGCGGCTACGCCACAGACGGATTGGAAGGGTCGGCAGCAGCAGAAGCGGCGTGCCCAACCAGAAAAAGCCAGTCCCCTTTGTCAACCAATATCCTGTTAAGAGCAAACCACAGACGAACACGGCCCAGCGACGGCGGTGGAATAACAGCACTCCTGTACTGAACAACAGGGACGCACTTATTGCCATCTGCATGTGCTCGCCAAGCACAATCCGGTCAAAAAAGAATGCTACTGGTACAGTGATGTATAGGGCTACGGCCAGAAGGCCAGCGCCCCGCGCGCCAATCAACCGGCCGGTTGCCAATATCGCCGCCAGCCCGGCCAGCCCAACAAACAGATTTGCGGCGCGTGAAATCCAGAGCGCGCCTGTGAATGGCCAGAAGATGGCCACCCACCAGATATAGAGCAACCGGTTCAGGTGCGCCCCAAGGAACCAGTTGTGAGGCCCAGTCCACGCCTTTTTTGAGATACGGATGCTCTCGGCCTCGTCGAAAAAGACCGGCAGCGCAGCCAGGTTGTGATAACGCGTGGCCACGAAAACCAACAGGAGGCCGACCGCCACGGTAAGGTACTGAGTGAATGGTGGGACATCGAGAGATGTCGAATGAGGCATCGTGTTTACTCGCGCGGAGACCATTCGACGATCACAAAGATCGAACTACCGTGTGAAGTCGCATACGCTTCCTCGGGAAGTGTCGTCAATTCTACTGCTGCCGGAGCATCCGAAACAAATCCAGATAGTCGGCCAGCTGGTAAGAGTACCCACGCTTGCGTATACGGCAACGGACCGCGATCAGGCAATAATCGGAAGTACGATTCCTGGTCGGGCACTATTGGCACGAGATATTTCGCGTAGAGGTCGGCCTGCCACAGTTCGCGGTCGATCAACACGACTCTATCAACGTACGATGGAAGCGGGTGTGCGGTAAGATTGTCTCCTTCCCAGCCGATCTGCAAGATAGTATTGATCTGCAGTGCCAGCGCTGCATCTTTACCACCGAACGCAGCTAATACATTCGGCGCATCCAAATAATCGTCAATGAGATAGTCTTTCGTAGTACGAGCTATTGACAGCAAGAGAAGCCCGCCGACGAGCGCACTTGCAATCGCGTGACCGTACCGCACGGCAATCTGCTTCCAGCTCCACGCTAGCCCCAGCGCCGGCCATACAAACAGCACCGGCAGAATGCCGCTCGCGCGCAGGAAGTGCGGCGCGTCCTTGGAGAGGAACGAAGGCAGTAGAAAGACCGTCATCCATCCCAGACAGAATAGCGCCCGTCGGCGGTAGCGGCGCATCCAACTGACGTAAAGTCCCACAAGAAATGGCAGCCCCATGAGGATGTCGAACACGGGGCGGCCGGGGATGTTGTGACGCGGGTTCAAATCCCCCTTCAACAGAAACATGCGTAACACAAGGTACGTCTGCGAAAACACTGTGCGCAGGAAGTCAGGCACGCTCTGACCCGCATAGAACACGGCGACTTCTGCGGCGCGCGCGACCGCGTCGCCCTGCGTAAACCGGAACAGCAAGATAGGCAGCGCGACTCCCACCGCGACGCCTGCGGCAAGCGACATCTCTTTCCACCGCCGTCGCAGTACGTCGCGGCGCCAGACTGCAATATATGCCACCGTAACCCCAAAAGCGGGCAGGATGAACACATTGGGTGAATACGTGTAATGCGCCAGACCAAACAAGACGCCAGCAAGCGCCCACCATCGGCGGCTGCCGTTCCAAGCACGGACCGCTGCGAAGAGAGCAAATGCCAGCACGGACGGAAGCAGCACCGGGCGCGTCCCCAAGCGGCCAAGGTAAGCGGGCCAAAGAGTTGTCGCACAAAGGAAACCTGCCAGCAGTCCGGCCCGGCGACCGAAAAGCTCACGCGCAGCTAGATACACGCCAACTGCCAGCGCAATGCTCGCCAGTGCAGTCGGCAGCCGGAGCGCGCCCGGTGTACGCCCCAGCAAGCTGACCGAAACAGCCTGCAAATAGAAAATGAGCGATTCGCGTCCGCCGGGCTGTACTATCAGTGGTGGCAGATCGCCTCGCAGCAGGTCAAGTACGACCAGGCCATTGAGCGCTTCGTCGTACTGCAGCGCGCGCGGCGCGGCGCCTATCTTCCAAAGTCGCAGCACAGCGGCCAGCGCTGCGATACCAGCTGCTGCAACTGCTTCGTGAGAAAATGCTCGGATGACTCGCATTGTAATATCGAATCTCATCCCTATGCTATAATGCGCGCGTGCAACCGAATCGCAACAGTTTTGCTGGAATGATGATGCGCAGCCAGCCGTGGCGCGGGTGGGGCCGGGCCCCCATCGACGCGATGGCCGGGTTGTGCTGAATGCGCACCGGCAACACCACGGCACACCCAACCGCCAGCCTCGACTGGCGGTTTTTTTGTACATAATCGGCTGCATCCAATCGGGCGCTCTGTCCGGAGGAATCCATGACCCAGAGAATCCTTGTCTCCGTCGCCTGGCCGTATGCTAGTTCCGATATCCATGTCGGCAACATCACTGGCGCATACCTCCCGGCCGATATTTTCGCACGTTATCATCGCCTGCGCGGCAACCGCGTGCTCATGGTTTCAGGCTCCGATTCGCACGGCACGCCTATCACCGTCCGCGCCGACGAAGAGGGCCGCACGCCGCAAGAAGTGTACGAGACATTTCACGCGCGCTTCCTGGAGCTGTTTGTCAATCTGGGCCTGGCGTACGACCTGTTCACGACAACCCACACGGAAAACCACTTCCGTGTATCCCAGACGATGTTCACGCGGCTGCTGGAATCCGGATATTTGTACACCGAAACGCAGCAGCAATGGTTCTCGGCGCAGGAAGATCGCTTCTTGCCGGATCGATACGTGGAGGGTACGTGTTACATCTGCGGATTCGAACAGGCGCGTGGCGACCAGTGTGACAATTGCGGCAACCTGCTGGACGCCAGCCAGCTCATCAACCCGCATTCGAAGACAGCCAGCGCCGGACTGGAATTGCGCGAAACCGAGCACTACTTCCTCGACCTGGGCAAGCTGACGCCGGAGCTGACAGCGTTTCTGACGACTGACAAGGAACACTGGCGCCCCAACGTCCTGAAACCTTCGTTGCATCTTGTGACCGCCGAGGGGCTGCACGGTCGGGCCATCACACGCGACCTGGATTGGGGCATTCCGGTACCGCTCGACGGATGGGAAGGCAAATGTCTGTACGTTTGGTTTGAGGCCGTGATCGGGTATCTGTCGGCGTCCATCGAATGGGCAACGCTGCAGGGCACGCCGGAGGCCTGGCAAGACTGGTGGTACAACGCGGACGCGCGCACGTACTATTTCATCGGCAAGGACAATATCCCCTTTCATGCGGTTATCTGGCCGGCTGAACTTGCAGGCGCGCGCTATCTGAATCCCGGCGACGGGGGTGAGCAATTCAATCTGCCGTACGACGTGCCCGCCAATGAATTCATGAACCTGGAGGGGCGTAAAATCTCTGGCAGTCGTAACTGGGCGGTCTGGGGGAACGCAGTCGTGGAGCGTTATGGGGCGGACCCGATCCGCTTCTACCTGACGGCGGCGATGCCCGAAACGCGCGACAGCGATTGGGTGTGGGCCGAGTTCGTGCAGCGCAACAACGATGACCTCGTTGCCACCTGGGGCAACCTGGCCAACCGGGTGCTCACGTTTGCTTACAAACACTTCGATCGGCAAGTTCCCGAGCCGGGCGAGCTACAGACGGCAGACCGCGATCTGCTGGATACGGTGGAACGCGGGTTCGAGTCGGTCGGAAACCTGATCGACAGCGTCAAGCTGCGCGCCGCCTTGCAGGAGGCGTTGCGGTTGGCAGGCGAGGTGAACAAGTACCTCGACCAGCAAGCGCCGTGGTTTGCCATCAAGACGAACCGCGAGCAAGCAGCCCGGGCGGTGTACACGGCTCTGCGTGCAATCGATTCGCTCAAGATTCTGTTCGCGCCATTCGTGCCCTTTTCCTCTGAACGGCTCCACGCTTATCTCGGATACGATGGCGCGCTGTTCGGCCAGCAGGCTGTCGAGACATTCCACGAAGCCACACACGCACACAGCGCGCTCGTGTACCGGGGCGAAGAGGCTACCGGGCGCTGGACTCCCAGTGAGCTTGCCGCCGGGCAGCCGTTGCGCCAACCCGCGCCGTTGTTCCGCAAGTTGGATGACAGCGTGGTTGCCGAAGAAACAGCGCGCCTCGGGTAGCGTACGACCCGCTGCATGGACGCCGAAAAGCAAACCACGCGCACACTCTGGATCGGGCTGCTCTCCATACTGGCCGCGTATTTTCTGGTCGGCAGCCTGTACGCGACGCTCACCCCCGACTGGCAGGTGCCCGACGAACCGGCGCACTTCAACTACATCCGTCAGCTTGCCGATGGGGAAGGCCTGCCGGTGCTCGAGCCGGGCGATTATGACCAGGCCTTCCTCAGTCGGCTGACGGCGGAGGGATTCCCGCCGAAGCTATCCGTCGCTGCGCTCGAATATGAAGATCACCAGCCGCCGCTTTACTATCTCGTGGCAGCGCCGGTGTATGTTGCCACGGGCGGCGATTTGGCTGCGGTGCGCTTCGTGTCGCTCCTGTTTGGGAGTGGCGTCATTCTGTTCGCCGGGCTGGCAGCATGGAAGCTGTTTCCCGGAAATGCACCCCTCGCGATTACAGTTGCCGGCTTTGTGGCGTTCGTTCCGCAGCACGTGGCCATGCTCGCGGGCGTCAACAACGACAGCCTCTCCGAGTTGTGGATCGCCCTTGGTTTCTGGCTCATGCTGATCGCCGCCGAATGGAAGCATTTCTTCGCGCTGGGAATAGTGCTAGGGCTGGCGTTGCTCACGAAGTCGCTGGCCTACGTGCTCGCGCCGGCAGCCTTTGTTGCGCTGCTGCTTCAGGCGCGCCGCACAGGCGAAGACTGGCGCTGGTTCGTCCGAACCTCGGCATGGGTATTCGCTCCGGCGTTGTTACTTGGGGCGATATGGTGGTTCCGTAACATTGCCGTCTACGGCTGGCCTGATCTGATCGGGCTGCAACGCCACGCAGCAGTCGTCGTCGGGCAGCCGCGCACCACGGAGTGGATTCAGGAGTTCGGCGCCGGCGAAGTGGCGCGTCGCTTCGCGCATACCACGTTCAACAGCTTTTGGGGCCAGTTTGGGTGGATGGGCGTGCTGATGGATGCACGCGTTTACCTATTGTTGCGCACCCTAACGATTGGGCTGCTGGTGGGACTGGCGCTTGCGTGGCGGCAACGGCCACGCCTGTCAGCGTTTCAGCGCGATGGGATGATCGTGCTTGCGGCAGCGGCCGCGATCACGGCAATGCTGTACGTGGGTTACAACGTGGACTTTGTACAACACCAGGGCCGCTATCTTTTCCCGGCGCTGTTGCCCCTGGCGGTTGGCGCAGCGATTGGGCTATGGGGGTGGACTGCCACGCTGGCGCGCCGGTGGCCGACTCGGGCAGGCCTGTGGCGGTGGCTGCCGGTTTCGATCGTTCCGGCGCTCGCGGCGCTCTCGTTACTGGCGCTGTACCGGTTCATCATACCGACGCTCGCGTAAATCGGCAATTAAGGGACAGACAAGCCCTCGATGATTGGCAGCCAGCCGTCGGGGATGGCAGCGCCATGTTCGTCTACAACTGCCAGGCGCACGCTGGTGGCCAGATCATATAGCCCGGTACCGACCACATATTTGCCCGACGGAATATTCGATAAATCAATTGCGATCTCCTGGCTGACATGCTCGCCCGATTTCCAGAAGTTAGTGGTAAGGGCTTGCCGGTTGAGCAGCACTGTGTCGCGTCCGCCCCGGAGCGAACCGGATTCTGGGTCCCAGACGTGTACGAAAACGTGATATGGCGTGCTGACGATCTGGTCGACTCGGTAATGCAACACGAGAGTCAACATAGATTCTTCTCGATAAGTATCAAACCCTAATAGTGCGATGCTGTCGCCGAATTTGGCATTTGTTTCGACGTTCATCTGGTCAGGCGGGTAATACTGAACGGGGTGGTACATGACTTCCACATCGTGCAGATTGGGGTTTGTTGGTCCTGGCTCGGCGTATGCAAACACACCCCACTGCAACGGGCCGCGCACCAGTGAAAGCACAACGCCCATCAATACCAGCCCGACGACCGCAGCGCGCCGGATCTGGAGCACCGGCACGAAGGCGTAAACGGCTGCGAACGCCAGTGCAAAACTCAGCACCATCACGCCCGGCATTCCGGGCCAGATCCACTGATCCGGCCAACGCTGCCAGCCGAACATGAAGAATGTATATATGCCTATTGACGCGAAAGCGAACGCGCCGATTACATAGTGAACTCTCCTTTCCTTCTCCGCTGCGATCAGCAACCACTCGATCACG
>JBHHUI010000156.1:0-6494 GCA_046753805.1 Anaerolineales bacterium | reverse complement strand
GGCTAAACGCTGGCACTGCCCAACAACCAAAAACCGACTGCACCCGCAGTCGGTTTTTAATTTTTGTGAAATAGAAGCGCGAGATCAGTCGAGGTCGATTATCGGCCCGTCTGAAGGCGCGTCGTCGTCCACTACATGCACCTCGCCGTCGATTGTGTTCTCGGCTTGCAGCACCTCGCCCGCAAGGACCGCGCGGTGTTCTGTCACGACGTCCGGCGGACAAAGCTCAATAAACACTTTGAAGCCAACCAGAACGGCTGCAAGGTCATCCATCGCTCCGAGCACAGGAACGATTGCTCCCGGGATCAGATCGGCCGGCCAGAACAGGTAGACCACCGACAGTATGGGAATCGATTTCGTCCAGAATGGAACGCGCCGGTCGCCGACGAGTCGCGCCACCAGCTGCACGTGCTGGATCAGACTGCGCCAGAAGCCGATATCGCGCTGGTAGGGCGCAGGGGACTTGCCTGGCTGCGTCATGGCCTGATGGCTCAGTTGTGGGAGTGGCCGCAGCCGCACATGCCGTTTCCGCACGCGCAGCCGCCGCCCAGGTTCTGCACCGTCCCACCGTCGCTCGCTGCGCTGCGGGCGAAGAATACCGACAGCACGCGCGCTGTATGCTCACCTTCGCACGCCTTACAGGCAATCGCCGCATCTGCCTCTGCCATCGGGCGCAGCGCATCAAACGTGTCTTTGCAATCGGAGCAGTAATATTCGTAAAGTGGCATGGTGGAATTATAGCATAACGCCCGGTAATTAGAACAAATGTCTTGACAATTCCTGCGGATGGGTCTAAAATAAGCGCAATTCAACTGGCGGATAATCAGTAAGACCCGTATCCAAAATATCGTTTCCGCCGGAAAAGGAGTTCACGATGTACAACCGAGTGATTCTAGTTGGAAACCTAGGGCGTGATCCAGAGCTACGCTATATGCCCAGTGGTACGCCGGTTACCAACATGAACGTCGCCACCAACGAAGTGTGGACTGACCAGCAAGGCCAGAAACAAGAGCGCACGATCTGGTGGCGCGTTGCTGTGTGGGGCAAGCAGGCCGAGGCCTGCAGCCAGTACCTCAGCAAGGGCCGGCAAGTGCTCGTCGAAGGGCGCATGCAGCCCGATAAAGAGACCGGCGGCCCGCGCATTTGGACCGGGCAGGACGGGCAACCTCGCGCTTCCTACGAAGTGAACGCGCAGACCGTACGCTTCCTCGGCGGGCGCGGCGATGGCGCTCCGTCCGGGTCGGGCGGGGCGACCGAATACGATGGCCCACCGCCGGCCGACGAGGACGAGATTCCGTTCTAACGCCGCCTCACACATGTAGCACCATTCAGCAGCCGCTGGCAGCGCGCCGGCGGCTGTTGCATTTCTATGACTGGGGTTGACCTATGACTGTTTCGAAGAAGCCAGATACGCCCATTAAACCGCCAGGTCCGCAGCGCAAAGTGCAAATCGAATATCCGCCCAACATCGATGGCACCTACGCCAATCTGGCGCTGATCACGCATTCGGCGTCCGAAATCGTTCTTGACTTCGCGCGCGTGCTGCCAAACACGCCCAAGGCGCGCATCCAGGCGCGCGTGGTCATGACGCCGATGAACGCCAAGCTGTTGCATCGCGCGCTGGGCGAAAACCTGTCGAAGTTTGAGGGACAATACGGCGAGATCAAAATCCCGGAGGGCGGCTCGCTGGCTGATCAACTCTTCCGGCCGCCGGATGACAAAGGGCCTCCGCAATGAACATGGCCAACACGACTGCGTCGCCCGATGGGAAAGAGCCGGCCGACTATGCGGGCCTCATTGATATCGGCGACCGCATCCGCGAGCAACTCACAGTCAAGAATGCGGCGCGCGATGCCGCGCTGGCGCAGTCGCGCACCCTCATCCGGCACTGCGCGCTGACGATCCGCGCGATCCACCGGGAAGAGTTCGACCAGGCGCGCGCGTTGCTGGCGCAGGCGCGGGCGACGGCGGCCGACCTGCGCGCCTCCGTGGCTGAGCACCCCGACTTGTACTACGCGGGTTACACTCAAGACGGACTCAAGGAATTCGTCGAAGCGAACGTGGTGCTTGCTCTTGTCGCCGGCGCCCCGACGCCGACGCCCGAAGCATTGAACGTTGAGCCGGCCACGTATTTGAAAGGACTCGCCGAAGCGGCCACCGAACTGCGGCGGCGCGTGCTCGATCTCATGCGGCGTGATGAGATGGACGAAGCGGAACGGTTGTTGGAAGCCATGGACGAGGTCTACAACCTGTTGGTCACCATCGACTTCCCGGACGCCATCACCGGCGGGCTGCGCCGCAATACGGATGTTGTGCGCGGTGTGAACCAGCGCACGCGTGGCGACCTCACGACCAGCCTGCGGCAGCAGCGCTTACTCGAAGCCTTGCAGCGCGTTGAGCAGCCGGGCAAGTGACGCGCCGCATGCGGACGATCAGCGCCTCTGAGATTGGCGCATTCGTATACTGCCGCCGCTCCTGGTGGTATGCCTATATCGAAGGCGAGAATTCTGCCAACATACGCGAATTACAGCTTGGGGCGCGCGCGCACGAACATCACGGCGCGCGCATGGCGGTCGCGGGAGCGCTCACATGGCTTGGCTACATTGCCATCGCTGTCGCGATAGTGCTGGCGCTGGTCAGCCTTGGCGGCGTTTGAAGAAACCGGCAACGGCAACCCGTTGACGCGGCGCAATGCTCCTCTGGGCGCTTCTTTTCCTCGGATTGGCGGCGATTCTCATTATCGGCGGCCGCCGGCAGCGCGCGGCCGCTGGCGTGCCGCGCGGCGCAATACTGTACTCCGACACCGCGCGCTGGAACCGGCTCTCCCGACCCCTGTTTTCGCGTGAATTGCAACTGACCGGCAAACCCGACTACGTGGTGCGGGCCGGCAAAAGTGTAGTACCGGTCGAAGTCAAATCCGGGCCGTCGCCAGTGCGCGGCCCATACGACTCGCACGTGCTTCAACTGGCTGCATATTGTGCGCTAATCCAAACCGAGTACGGCGTGCGGCCCCCTTATGGATTGATACAATACGCGGACGAAGCGTTTACAGTGGACTTCACAACAACTCTCGAAAAACGCCTGTACGATCTCCTCGACGAGATGCGCGCGGAGGCGCACCGCGCCGAAGTAGCCCGGTCGCATGGCCGGAGCTGCGGATTCAACTACCTGTGCGAGCAGAGTCTGGTGTAATGATGGCGGCAGCACCGAGGCGATTTGTCATTTTCTACCATCCTTCTGTGCCGGCCAGCGAAGCTCTGGCGGCCGAAGTGGCGGCCGGACTGCAGGAAGATCACGGCGTTGACGCCGAGTGTGCGGTCACCTCTGATGCGACCCTGGATGGCGTGCTGACCGGCGCAGACATGCTCGTGGCGGTCGGCGGCGACGGCACGATGTTGCGGGTGGGGCGCATCGGCGCGAACATCAATTGCCCGGTACTGGGCATTGACCTTGGACGGCTAGGATTCCTGTTTGAAGTGACTCCAGATGATTGGCGCCCGGCGGTTGCGCGCGTGCTGCAGGGCGATTACTGGCTGGAAGACCGGATTCTCGTGCATGCCGAACACTGGCGCGCCGGGAAGCTGCGGGAAGATCATCACGCCTTGAACGAGGTCGTCATTACGCGCGGCGCGCTTGCCCGCCCGGTGCGGTTGGACACCCGCATCGATGATTGCGTATTGACGACGTATGTCGCCGATGGGCTGATCGTCTCGACCCCGACCGGCTCCACCGCGTATGCGCTGGCTGCCGGCGGTCCCATTTTGCCGCCGCAACTGCGCAACCTGGTATTGATTCCGGTCGCCCCGCACTTGAGTATGGATCGCGCCATTGTGCTTGATAAGGGCGCCGACATTGAGATCATAGTTCACACCGACCACGAAGCCATTCTCAGCGCGGACGGTCAGGTGGAAATTGAATTGTTCGATGGCGACACGGTGCGCGTGCATGCCAGCCCGCTCGTCGCGCAGTTCGTACGGCTGCAGGAACGATCTTATTTCTACGCGAATCTAACGGCGCATCTGGTCGGCCGGTAGTAGGTGCGGCCAGCAATCCGTGCACTGCGCATCCGTCACTGCCGACCGGCGACCGCCATGCAACGACTGAAATGACCGAACAAACTTTAGAACGTACCTCCGAAGAGAGCCTCGTCTGTCACTGGCACCCCGGCCGCGAGACGACCCTGCGCTGCAATCGCTGCGGCAAGCCGATGTGCACCAGCTGCGCTGTGCGCACGCCGGTGGGCTATCGCTGCAAAGAATGTGTGCGCGGTCAGCGCGCTAAATTTGAAACCGCTGAATGGTATGACTATGCTGTGGCCATGGTGGTCGGGGCGGTCACATCGGCGCTGGCTGCGCTGCTGCTCGGCTTCGTGCTCGGGATCGTGCGCGGCGGCTTTATCGGCTGGATCATCGTTTTCCTGGCTGCGTCGTCGATTGGCGGCGGCATCGCCGAACTCGTGCGGCGCGGTGTGCGCCGGCGACGCGGGCGCTATCTGGGACACGCCGCCGTGGGCGGCATTGTGCTGGGCGGGCTGCTGTCGCTTCTAACAATCGGGTTTCTGTTCGGGCTGATCTATCTGTTCCTGGCGGCCAGCGCGGCGTATGCGCGTCTCAAGGGAATCACTATTTGATGCCTGACCACCGACGACAGACGGCCGGTTAGCGGTCGGTGGTCGGCGGTCGAATACTAGCAATGCTATCCGAACTTACCATCCGTGATTTCGCCATAATCGAAGAGCTTCGCGTCACATTCGACCGGGGCTTCAATGTGCTCACTGGTGAGACGGGCGTCGGCAAATCCATCATCATCGATGCTGTCGAACTCCTGCTGGGCGGACGCGCCGATACCATGTTTGTGCGCGCCGGATGCGACACAGCGCTCGTGGAAGGTACATTTGCGCTGCACGCAGCTTTGTTGGAAACGATTGGGCCTGTACTCGAACGCGAAGCGCTTGCCGATGCGCAGCACCGCGACGTACTCGTCGTCGCGCGCGAATTGCGCACGAGCGGTCGGAATGTGAGCCGCATTAACGGGCGCACTGTGAACCTGGCCTTGCTACGCGAGATCGGGTCGGCGCTTATCGATATTCACGGGCAGTCCGAGCACCTCTCATTATTGCGCGTGCGCGAACACCTTCACCTGCTTGATCGCTTTGCCGGGCTGACAGAGCAGCGCGCCGAGTTCGCCGCCGTCGTGCGCGAGTTGCAGGACGTACGCGGCGAATTGGATCACCTGCTCGAGTCGGAGCGCGATGCAGCCCGGCGCGCCGACCTGCTCAACTTCCAGATCAACGAGATCACCTCCGCCGCACTTACGCCCGGTGAGGACGAGGAATTGCTGGCGGAACGCACGCGGCTTGCCAACGCGGAGAAGCTGGCGGCGCTGGCAGACGAGGCGATTGCGGCTGCGGCGGAGGGTATATCCGTTGAAAATGAACTGCAGCCGGCGGCTGTCGACATGCTGGGCGCGGTCCTCAAGGCGCTGGAGAAGCTCGCGCGCATCGATAGCCACTTGTCGGAGCAGCACGACCAGGTGCAGGCATTGGTGGAGCAGCTTTCGGACGTGACGCATGTCGTGCGAGACTACCGCGACAGCATCGAGTTCAGCCCGCAACGCCTGGACGAAGTCGAGGAGCGACTCGACCTGATCCGGAATCTGAAGCGTAAATACGGCGACACGATTGAAGAAGTGGTCGCGTTTGGTGAACAAGCCCGGGCGGGTTTTGACCAGATCGCACATGCCGAGGAGCGCATCGAGGAATTGAAATTGCGCGAGGATGAGTTGCTGCGGGAGATCGGGCGTCTGGGCGCAGCGCTTACGAAAGCCCGACGCGCTGCCGGCGCGCAGTTGTCGGAGACCGTTGTGGCCGAGTTGGCCGACCTGCGCATGGAGGGCGCGCAATTTGTGGCAGATGTCGCGCACAAGCCCGACGATAAGAACGGTGCATATTTGCCGGACGGCGAGCAGGTAGCCTTCGACGCCACCGGACTCGACAAAGTCGAATTCCTCGTCGCGCCCAACCCCGGCGAGGGCCTCAAGCCCATGGTCAAGATCGCGTCCGGCGGCGAAACGGCGCGGCTGATGCTGGCGCTGAAGGGCGTGCTCGCCCGGGCCGACCGCACGCCCACGCTCATCTTCGATGAGATTGATCAAGGCATCGGCGGGCGCGTCGGCGCAGTCGTCGGCCGCAAGCTGTGGGGGCTTACCGGGAGCCACCAGGTGTTGTGCATCACGCATCTGCCGCAGCTCGCGGGATATGGCGACGCGCACTTCAAAGTGGAAAAGACTGTAGATGGCGATCGCACGCGTACACACGTCAGGCGGCTAGCCCACGACGCGCAGGTGTCCGAACTAGCGGAGATGCTCGGCGTGGACAGCGACGCGACTGTCCAGAGCGCGGAGGAGATTCTAATGAGTGTCGCGGCGGAGAAGGGACACGCTATCGGAGTGCCGTGACGTTGGGAAAATCCCGTGTCAAGTCAAATGATAATGTT
>JBHHUI010000155.1:0-6497 GCA_046753805.1 Anaerolineales bacterium | reverse complement strand
AAATGGTCGTCGAACAGCGGGTCGCCGAGCTGGATGTCGTTCGCGCCGAACTTACGGAACAGGTCATTCATCCAGCTCTCGCGGCTCAGGGTCAGCACGGCGTCTTCCAGAAAGGGTACGCCAAGCGCGAGGCGGGTATAGGTTGTGCGGTTGCGACTGCCGCCGGAGGAATAGGTGTACAGCCGAACGGCGTAGCCGTTGTAGGTTCCCTGCACTTGCCCGGCGATAAAGGCAAAGCGACCGGGCTTAAACTTCAGGCCCGTCCGGGCGGCGAACTCCGTCCACGCGGCCTGACGCCGGCGGGCGCTGATGAAGCCGATGCCCAGCGCCAGCACAGTGGTTGCTACGACCAAGATGAATGGCGCAATGGCAGGCAGAAGATTGTTTAATTCCGGCATGCTGTTTGTTGCTCCAACCGATGCTTCGTGACCATGACAGTACCCTCGCGTTCCCGGTCGTCGTTTGTATAGTAATAGGATAGATCGATTTCGTCGATTACGAAACCAGCGCAGGAGCATTTCATGATGCTGGTCAATTTCAGATGACTGGCACTTTGGTCAATATAAGTCGCTGCCGCCAGCGTAAAACTGGACAGATTCTTTGATGCTCAAGTACCAGTCACCTTTCGGCCAATGTGAAATGCACCGGACCAGCGCTGCAGCAGAGGCGCGTTCGGAGGCGTGTGTCAATCATCCTGAACGGAGCGACTCGCCGCGACTTGAGCGCGCGGCTGCGACTCTATCGGTTGTTGGGGTGTGGAAGTTGCGGGCTATGCCGAATTGGGCTTGCGCGCTGCTTGGAGCGGGTCCACTGGCAAATGGAGAAAAAACGTGCTTCCCGGCATGCGGGATTCGTCATGGCCTTCGCTCTCGGCCCAGAGCTTGCCGCCGTGCGCATTGGCCACGCCGCGCGCGATTGCCAGCCCTACGCCGGGCCCGCCGCCTTTGAAAGAGGTCTTGCCCGAGCTGTGGAGTTCCACAGTGCCCACCTGGTAAAACTTCTCGAAGATTAATCCAAGGTCATCCGCAGATAGCCCGATACCGGTATCCGTGATGCTGAGTTCGATACCCGGTCGGCCATCGTCCATGCTCACCTGGCGAGTGCGGATTGTGATCGTACCGCCATCGGGCGTGTATTTGATCGCGTTCACCAGCAGATGGTCCACGGCTTTCTCGACTAACGTCGGATCGGCGTTGACAAGCGGCAGATTTGGCGCATGTTCCTCCACGATGTGCATGCTGCGCGCCTCGATATCTGGCTTGTGGTATGTGAGCAATGCGCTCACAACGTGCCGCAATGCAACCGGCGCGGGCGCAATGCTCAATGTGTCGCTGGCCAGGCGCGACACATCCAGCATCGAGTTGACCACTCGGTGCATGCGCTCGCTGCCGCTGCTGATGCCGGCGATCACTTCCTGCAGCGTCGGGTCGGCGTTCAGGCTGGGATGCGTGCGCAGCAAGTCGGCGTAGCCGGAGATGACTGTCAGCGGCGTGCGCAATTCGTGCGCGGCGATCTGGATGAAACCGAGTTTGTTCTGATCCAGCTTCGTGAGCGTGTCGTTGATGCGGCGCAGTTCCTGGATGACGAGCTGGTCGTTGGAGCGCATGCGGTCGAGCGTGGTGTGGATCAGGTTCACGGCCATGGTGGGGCTGCGCCGGAGGGCGGTCTCAAACTCCGCCTTGTCCATCTCCAACACGGTCACCTCCGTCAGCGTGGTCACGCTGGCGGCGCGCGGGAAGTCTTGGATGAGACCCATTTCGCCGAAATACTCGCCGGGCCCGAGCACGCGTAATTCGCGCTCTTCCTGCGCCTCGTCGACGGTGCCGCGCACGGTGATGCGCGCCTGGCCCGAGGCCAGAATGTAGAAGATGTCCTCGTATGCGCCCTCGTGACATAGCACGACGCCGGAGGGGTATTTGCGCTCTACCGTTTCGCCGGCAAGCGCGCGCAATTCATCCTCGGACAGGTCGGGGAATGTGTTGCGAAGCAGGTCCAGGTGTGCGGAGCCGTCGCTCACAGGCGTGAGTATAACCGTCTAACCGCTGGGTGCAAATGGTGCGCGGTAGAAACGAGTCGAGGATTAGTAGTTACGCAATCTACTCGTATGCCAACACTTCGCGGATCGTTAAGCGGGCGGCGCTGCGCGCGGGCAATACACTCGCCGCGACTGACAAGAACACGACCACGCCCAGCCAGATAATGAAACCATCCCATGTAATGACCAGCGGCATGATCGTGTTGATCATCGCCATGCTGATGATGCGCAGCAGCAAAAAGCTGATCGGGAAGGAGAATACCACGGCGGCTGCCCAGCTAATCAAGCCGATCATCATCCCCTCGACGACGACCGACTTGATAATGGCGCCGTCCACAGCGCCGATGGCGCGCATAACCCCGATTTCGCGCGTGCGCTCCAATACATTCATCCCCATCGTGCCGGTGAGCCCGATGCTGCCCACGACGGCGATCAACGCCGCCATTGCCAGCAAAAAGATCACCAGAATGTTGAGGCCCTGAGACTGCTGTTGCCGGGTGACGAGTCCCGCTTCAATATTGCTGACCCTGAAGCCCAGCGCGCGCAAATGCTCATCCAGCGCTTTGCTAACCTGCGCCTGACGTTCCATGCCGGGCGCATCTGCGGCGATGCGATAGGTCGAGGCCAGTCCACGAGTATTAATCGCGCTGGCAAGGGCGTCATAGTTCGTGTAAGCCAGTGAATCGCCTAGCATATCGGTGAAGCGAAAGACGCCGACCACCGGCCATTCTTCGGCGCGCTTGTCTTGAATGCTGACCCGGAGCGTGTCTCCGGGCTGGAAATCCGGATAGGTGGAGTAGATCGAGTCTGACACCACCAACGCCTTGCCGTCTTCCGGCAGGAGCCAGCGTCCACTAACCATCTCGGCATTCAGCATCGTGGAGCCGGCTGGCGGCGCTGAAATGATCAGATTGGCGACTGAATTGTCATCCGGGTCCAGAATTTCGGCGGTAGCCCCCGACCAGCCTTCCACCTTTTCCACCCCTAGAACTTGATACGCCGCTTGTTCTACTTGCGCCACCCGGTACGGCTGTTCAAGCGTCAGCGTCACGTCGGCCATGAAATGCTGGCCCAACGTGTCCATGAATCCAGTGAGTGAGACGCGCACGTTAAACACGGCAATGAAGATCGCACCCGCGACGATTAGCGTGAATAGGGTGAGGGCCAACCGGCCCTTGCGGCGGAAGGTATTGCGAATAGAAAGCAAGATCGGTCTTGAAAGCCACTTCATCCAC
Organism: Anaerolineales bacterium; assembly: GCA_046753805.1. Lineage (GTDB taxonomy): Bacteria > Chloroflexota > Anaerolineae > Anaerolineales > JBHHUI01 > JBHHUI01. The sequence goes on along the minus strand of JBHHUI010000155.1, from coordinate 3,227 downwards.
TCGCCCAGTTGCTCCAGCCGTCCAGAATTCACGACTTGTTCTGCCGGGCCGTCTGCGCTAATCGCGCGGCGTACTGTGGTCTTCGCGCCCTTATTGATGGGGAAATAGCCGGCGACCAGCGGGACTCCCAGCGCGATGACGACTTGCAGAACAACCGCGAACGGGATCGCTCGAAAACCCTGTATGTCGATGCTCATCATATTGCCCATGAAGCTGGCCAGACCATAACCGGCTTGCGTCCCCAGCGGGACGGCAATGGCGAGGGCAATCACGCCATAGGCGAGGATGAGCGCAATGTACATGATCGAAATCTGAAAACTGCGTGCGCCGACCAACTTCATCACACCGAGTTGGCGGCGATGTTGCGTGAGCAAGGCATTCAGGGTGTTTACAATCAGCGAGCTGCTCAGGAGCATCACCAGCATGCCGAGGGCGGCAAGCACGCCGATGATTGCCAATGCGGTGGAGGCCATGGGGTGCGCGGTTGTCTTGTTGGTATCGGTGCGGTACACCTGCCGTCCGGTGCGCTCGATCTTATCTTCGACCAACTGCGCAACTGCTTGAATGGCTGCTATATCATTGCCTTCGCCGGCGACGCGCACATACAGGCGATTGTAATCTTGTCGGCCGCCGATCCACTCGGCGGTGTCCAGCGTCACATAACTGCGCGGCGGCGCTGCAAAGTCGCCGGCTGCAGACTGATCCCCCACAACGCCGACGACAGGCAGCACGCGTTCAGTGCCGTCCGAGAGCTGCAATCGCACTTCATCGCCGGGCTGCAGAGTGGTACTGTTCATCTGGTCTTGTCTGACGATGAGTTCGCGGTCTGCGGGGAAGATTTCGCCGGCGATGGGCGTTAGCAGGTTGATCGCAGATGCGGCGAAATCATCGACGGCGACGACATCCAACGCAGTCCAGATTTCGCCGTCGCGGCTAAACCGCACGGAAATAAAGTCGCGGCCTTCGGCATCCGCCACCCCGGGGATGCGTTCGACTGCTTCTACAAAAGCGTCGTCAAACGGGTCGGTGATGACTTCAATATTCGCGGGTTGCGCGGAGGCATAGCTAACGGCGATATCTTCGCGGAAGATGACATAGGCGCTGACGATCGTGCCCACGGCAAACACGCCGACGGTAATGGAGGCGATGACCAGCGCCGAGCGTGTTTTGCTCTGCCACAAATCGGCCAGCACTTTGATCCAGGTGGGACGCAGCAGATTCGTTTTCATGCCAGCGTCCCCGTCCGGCTGTGCACGAAATTTTCCGCGCGACGTTCTCGGGCCACTCGTTTGAGCGACTCTATGGTTGGCGGGGACTCATTTATGATTTGGAAAAACGCTTCTTTGGGCAGCAATTGCAGTTCGACACTGCGCGTGTCGGCAACCACATTTGCGATCGCGGCGTCGTCTCCGAGCAGCTCCACCTCGCCGAAGTGCTGGCCGGGTTCGAGGTGGATGGCCGGTGTCTGCGCGCCATTTGTCAGCACGGCTACCCGACCGCTCGCCAGCATGTACAAGTGATCCACCGATTCGCCCGCGCGAATGACCGTCTCACCCGCCGCGTACACTCGCCGCTCCAGCAAATGCGTTGCCCGCAGCATTTGGGGATGGTCCAAAATGGGCAGCGCACGCGCCAGGGTGGGGTCGATGATTTCGCCGTCCGAGATGGTAATGCTGCGATCCGTACGGCTTGTCAGGGAGGGGTCGTGCGTTACGATAAGGATGGTTTTTCCCCGCGCCGCCAGTTCCCGAAAGACGCGGATGACCACGTCGGCCGAACGCGAATCCAGATTGCCGGTTGGCTCGTCGGCTACGATGATGGGCGGGTCGGTGGCCAACGAACGCGCAACGGCCGCTGCTTGCTGCTGTCCATTGGAGACGGAGGCCGGCATGTCATAAGCATGGTCTTCCAGGCCAACCATTTTGAGCAGCGCCAGCGCCCGTTCCGGGCGCTCCCGGGACGGATAGACGTTGCAGTAATCCATGGGCAGCATCGTGTTTTCCAGCAGGCTCAACGTGGGCAGGAGTTGAAAGAATTGGAAGACAATGCCGACGGTGCGCCCGCGCCAGCGCGCGCGCTGGCTTTCCGATAGGCGATAGATGTCTTCGCCGTCAATCGTGACCTCGCCGGAGGTCGGATGGTCAATGCCGGTGAGCATATTGAGCAGGGTGGATTTACCGCTCCCCGATTTCCCCACGAGCGAAACGAACTCGCCGAACTTGATATCGATGTCGATGCCCTTCAGTGCGGTGAAGCTGCCGGCGGCATTAACATAGGTCTTGACGACATCGCGCAACACAATCGCTGAGGTGGCGTGATCGCGTAAGACCGTCTCGTCGCGCGCGGTGTACGTGGAGACGAGCAGCGGTTCGCCCGCAGTCACTTTCCCATTCACCGCCACGGCCTCAACAGAAGTCGCTTCACCATCCGCAGGATGTTCCGCCTGCAATTCGTCCACCAGTTTGCCGTCTGAGATGAGCAGGCAACGTGAAAAACGGCTTGCCAGATTCATGTCGTGCGTCACCATGATGACGGTTTTGCCCTGACACACTAATTCGGAGAATAGCCCGAAAACTGTCGCAGCCGTGACTGAATCAAGGTTGCCGGTCGGTTCATCGGCGACAATCACAGGCGGGTCGTTGACCAGCGCGCGGGCAATGGCCACGCGCTGCTTTTGGCCGCCCGAGATGTGGGCCGGCAGTTTGTAGGCATGTTCTTTCAATCCCACCATGTCGAGCAGCGCCAGCGCCCTTTCGTGGCTGATGCGCGGCAGATAACGCCCCAGGAATTCCTGCGGCAGCAGGATGTTGTTCACCAGGTTAAGTTGGGGCAGCAGTTCAAACGATTGATAGACGATCCCCAGGTTCTGGCCGCGCCATACCGCGAGCTCATCCTCATCCAGCGCGCCGATGGAGACGGGCTGCAACTTGCCGTTCTGCGACGCGCCGGTTGGTGGGAGAAACAGAGCTTCACCGGACGTTATCTTGCTTACGCCGGAGATCAGGTTGAGCAGGGTGGTCTTGCCCGCGCCCGATTTGCCGATCACTCCGAGGAACTCACCGGCTGCCACGTCCAGTGTGATTCCGTCGAGCGCCGTGAAATCGCCGGCGCCTGTTTTGTAGGTCTTGACAAGATTGTGTAATTTGAAAATCGTTTCAGACATAGTACTCGTACGTACTCATCATGTGCGTTCTAGCCGGCTGCGGCTGCAACCGGAATATGGAACT
>JBHHUI010000154.1:0-6547 GCA_046753805.1 Anaerolineales bacterium | reverse complement strand
CAGGTCCACCGGGCTGGTGTTGGTATACGATACCGGGCTGATGACAAGGCCATAGAGCAACCCAAGCCCTACGCCGGCTGCAACCCCCAGCCCGATGAGGTTGAGGCGGAGCATGCTCACGGCAGATAAGGCTCCATGACCGGCGTGACGACGTCAAGCGCGAGCGCCAGTCCTACAACGCGCCGGATGTCGTTGTGGTTCGCGCCGGCGGCGATCATCTGCTCGGCCTGCTCCGCCACTCGCCCGGTCGGATCGGACAATTGCAACGTATCGAGGCGCGCCCGCGCCGCCGCGAGGTTCTGATCGACGCTATACGTTTCCGCGATCAACAGAATATAATCGCTCTGGAATTGCGGCTGCAGCGCGCCGGGGGTGGAATCGTCGATTTCTACGGGGTGTAATACCCAGGCATAGGCCAGCGCCAGCGCAAACCCGAAGGCGATGCCGAAAAACAGGTTGAAGACAGCTACCCGACTGAGGAGGCCGGGACGCCGTCGGGGCGGGCGCGGCGACGATTGCTCGCGCCGCGTGCGCCGACGGCGGTACTGGTAGTCGTGCGAAGTCATTGCAAATAAAAAACGGAGCGCTCTTGCGACTCCGCCCCGTCGGCCTGTAAGTGGCCTATGCTATAATCGCGCCGCTCCGACGCCAGCGTGAAGTCGCGCGATCTTAAGTGCCGAAGGTGGGAATCGAACCCACACTCCCGAAGGAACGCGATTTTGAGTCGCGCGCGTCTGCCAGTTCCGCCACTTCGGCACGCGCATTGAATTCTAAGCGAACGCAAGCCTCTGGTCAACCCAAACCAATCGCGGAATACGGAAGGCGAACAGGGGATCGCGTTCCGCTATTGTCGTTCCACGTTCTGAGTTCCAGATGAAGCTAGGCATCATCGGACTGCCGCAGTCCGGCAAGACGACGGTATTTAACGCCCTCACCGGCGGCGACCGGCCTGTCGGACAGATGGTCGGCGGCGGGCGCTTTGAAGTGCAGCAAGCCGTTGTCCGGGTCCCCGATGCGCGCGTTGATTGGCTGTCCGATTTCTACAAACCGCGCAAGACAATCTACGCCCAGGTAACCTACGCCGACATCGCCGGGTTGGAAGGCGCGCAGAGTGCGTTCTCCGGGCCCCTGCTCAATACGATGGCGCAGATGGATGGTTACTTACACGTAGTGCGTGGGTTCGATGATGATAACGTTCCGCACCCCTTCGGATCGGTCGATCCAGAACGAGATGAACGCGCTCTGGACGACGAACTGCTGCTCAACGACCTGCTGGCAGTGGAGCGCAAACTCGAACGGTTGGAAGAGGAACGCAGCAAGGGTGGTGGGCGCGAGCGAGCCGAGATCGAATACGAACAGGCGTTGTTCGGGCGCTTGCAAGCAGTGCTCGAGAAGGGCCAACCGCTCCGGCAGCTCGACCTGGCGGCGGACGAAATCCGGTTGCTCTCCGGGTTTGGCTTGCTCACGCTCAAGCCCAAACTCACTGTTGTGAACGTGTCCGACGATGACGCTGGGGGCGCGCCGAACGCTGCCGCGGTGACTGTGCGCGGGCGGCTCGAAATGGAGATCGCGCAGCTTGAGCCTGAAGACGCACAGATGTTTCTGGAGGAATACGGCCTGACGGAACCGAGCCTCAACCGCATGATCCGACTGTCGTACGATCTGTTGCAGCTAAGATCGTTCTTCACTGTGGGCGAGGACGAGGTGCGGGCGTGGACAATACGGTCTGGCGCCGTTGCCCCGCAGGCAGCTGGAACCATCCACAGCGACATGGAAGTGGGCTTTATCCGGGCCGAAGTGTTCACCTATGACGATCTACGTGAACATGGTTCGGAAGCTGCGGTGAAGGCAGCCGGCAAATGGCGGCTGGAAGGGAAAGAGTACCACGTGCAGGACGGCGACATACTTTCAATCCGTTTCTCGCCGGCAGTGAAGAAGTGAATGCACTATGGAGCATCTAATCGACATGGATAGCAACGGCCAATACAAACTGGGCGCTTGGGACCTGACGGCGCTGCTGGCAGCGCCCGAGGGCGAACCGGTAGACGAGGTCATCGCGCAACTGGAAGAACTCGTAACGGCGTACGAGGACTTGCGAGACAAACTCGCCGACGATCTGTCCAGCGAGGATTTCAACGCCGCGCTCGCAATGAGTGAAACGATGCGCATGGCCGCTCACCGGCTGGGGGCCTATGCCAGTTTGTGGTTCTCGGAAGACACACAAAACCAGAAGTCGCTGGCTTTCCAGGGCAAGATCGACCAATTGCTGACGGATGTCCAGAACCGCACGCTCTTCTTCAGCCTGTGGTGGAAGAGCCTGGACAACGATGTGGCAGCGCGGCTCATAGCAAGCGCGCCGGAAGACCTGCGCTATTACCTCGAACATGAGCGCGCCTTCAAGCCGCATGTATTGCCCGAACGCGAAGAGCAGCTCATCAATATCAAAGACGTGAACGGCGTCAACGGCCTCACGACCGTGTACGAGATGCTGACGAATGCCTATAAATTTCACCTGACAATCGACGGGGAAGAGAAAGAGCTCACACGCGGCGAACTCATGTCGTACGCCTTCAAACCAAACCCGGATTGGCGCGCGGCTGCCTACCAGGAGCTATTTCGTGTATACAGTGAAGACGCACTGGTGCTGGCGCAGATCTATACCCACCGCGTACGCGATTGGCACGAAGAGCAGGTGAAACTGCGCAACTTCGCCTCACCGATTTCAGTGCGCAACCTGGCCAACGACATTCCTGACCCCGTCGCCGACACGCTGCTGGAGGTGAACCGGAGCAATGTCGGCATTTTCCAGCGCTGGTTCCGCATGAAGGCCGGTTTGTTGGGTATGGACAAGCTGCGCCGCTATGACATCTATGCGCCGCTCTCGTCTTCCGAGAAAGAATTCGACTATGGCGACGCCGTAGAGATGGTTCTGGAAACGTTCGGTCGGTTTTCCCCCCAAGTGGAAGCGGCAGCCCGGCGCGTTTTTGACCATGGGCACATCGACGCCGAAATTCGACCGGGCAAGCGCGGCGGTGCATTTTGCCTGAGCGCCTTCCCCGGCCAGACGCCGTACGTGCTGGCGAACTGGGATGGCACAGCCAAAGATGTGGCAACCATCGCGCACGAGCTAGGGCACGCTGTCCACGCAGTGCTGGCGGAAAACCATTCGATCTTTACGTTCCATTCCACGCTGCCGCTGGCGGAAACAGCTTCGGTTTTCTCGGAAATGCTCGTCACCGATCGCCTGCTGGCCGAGGAGGATGATCCAACGCTGCGGCGCAACCTGATCGCCGAGGTGATCGACGACGCTTACGCCACCGTCATGCGGCAGGCGTACTTTACAATTTTCGAGCGCCGGGCGCACGAGATGATCCGTGCTAATGCCAGTGCGGATGAGTTGCACGCGGCATATTTCGCGACGTTGCAGGAGCAATTCGGGGATTCACTCGACCTGAGCGAAGACTTCAAGCACGAATGGGTCGCCATCCCGCATATCTACGAAGTGCCGTTTTACACATACGCGTACAGCTTTGGGCAGCTGCTGGTGTATGCGCTGTACCAACGCTACCAGGAACAAGGCGGCGCCTTCACGCCGCAGTACGTCAAGATTCTCACTTACGGCGGAGCGGCCAGTCCGCAGCATATCTTGAGCGAGGCCGGGATCGATATGACTTCCCCGGACTTCTGGCAGGGTGGATACGATTTCCTGTCGCAGTTGATGGACGAGATCGATGCGATCGAAACACCGGCTTGATAGGTGGTCGATTGGGAACACAAAGATACTAACTGGATTTCCTCACACCTGCGTATTCCACAGCGGCTCGGCTATGCCGCGCACCTTGTTTTCGTAGCGCGCCATCACAAACAGTGCGTCCGATAGCCGGTTGAGGTAGGGCAACACGTACTCGCCAACAGACTCCTCGCGCGCCAGCGCCACAACTTCGCGCTCCGCGCGGCGGCAGACCGTCCGCGCCAGGTGCAGGTGCGCAGCCCCCGCAGAACCACCGGGCAGGATGAAATTGTCCAGCAGGCCGACAGCCTCTCTCAATTCGCTGATCAGAGCCTCCAGCGCCAGCACGTGGCGGGCCTCCAGCTGCGGGATCGTTAATTCCCCTTTTTCGTCTTCAGTAAAGCAAAGATCAGACCCGGCGTGGAACAATTCATTTTGGATGCCGGGCAGCACCTCGGTGAGCTTTTCGCTCAACCCGTGGGCGAGCGCCATGCCGATGACGGAGTTCAGTTCGTCGGTTGTGCCGTAAGCCGCCACGCGCAGCGAATCCTTCGATATTCGCGCGCCGCTGCCAAGCGCAGTCGTGCCGTCATCGCCTTTGCCCGTGTAGATAGATGTTAGCCGTGGCATATTTTCCTCCGCTGCGAACCTTGACAGCGGCAAGATTCAAGTTACACTGTCCGCATATAAATGAATATTCTAGCAGTCCAGGTGCCCGCTCCCCCGGATGGGAGGGCTTAAAGGCGAAGCCGGTGTGAGTCCGGCGCTGTCGCGCAACTGTGAGGTAGTCGGATAGTCTCGGGTCTGATAGCCAAGTAGTCGAATGGTCAAGCGACCATTAGACTACCTGACAACGAGACTACCTGACCACGACTACCAAGCCAGGACGCCCGCCCGTACTGCGTTCGCCACTACCCTCGCGGAAAGGGATGGGAGCGACGTCCGAGCGAAACACAGGACCCAGTACCAACCCCGTTGCCCGAGTGGCGCGGGGTTTTTCTTTTCCGCAGGTGTGCGGCGGCGAGAAGAGAAGATAAAAACCGGGCTTTACCGAATCTAAATCACAATACACAATGGAGGAATCGAACCGATGAAGATCAGACTGCCCTTATTGATAGTGCTGCTCGCGTTGGCCGGCCTGGTTCTGAGCGCCTGCGGTCCGCAGGCGACGCCGGAACCGGCGGCTCAGCCGGATGCCTCGAGCACGTCGGCCGACACGGCGGCGACATCGCCGACCGAAGAAACGGTTGCCGAGCCAACGGCGGAACCGACGCTGCCGCCGCAGCGCAGCGCCGACGAAGTGACGATCACCGATGGGTTGGGGCGCGATGTCACCATTGCAGCCAACCCGCAACGCATCGTCTCGCTGGCGGCATCCGTGACGGAGATCGTCTTTGCCGTGGGCGCCGGCGACCGCCTGGTGGGGCGCGACGAATTCTCGGACTACCCGCCCGAAGCGTTGGATGTGGAAAGTATCGGCAGCTTGTTCCCGAATGTCAACGCCGAGGCGGTAGTGGCATTGCAGCCGGACCTGGTGATCGCAGCCGGCATCACCAATCCCGACGACGTGAATGCGCTGGCCCAGCTGGGCCTGAACGTGTTTGCTACCCGCTTTGACGTGACCATTCAGGATATCTATGCCGACATTTTAGACGTGGGGGAGCTGACCGGCCAGAGCGAGGCGGCCGAAGAAGTGGTGGGTGACATGCAGGCGCGCATGCAGGCAGTACAAAACGCCACGGGGGCGGCCGAACGACCGGTCGTGTTCTACGAGATTGATGCCACCGAGCCGTCCAAACCATGGACAGCCGGTACCGGCACATTCATCGATACGCTCATCGAAATGGCGGGCGGCGAGAACGCCGGTGGATCGGCGTCCGACTACTTCCAGATCAGCCTGGAAGAACTCGTGGCGCAGGACCCCCAGATCATTGTGCTCGGCTCGTCCACGTTTGGCGGGCAGACGCCCGAGCTTGTGGCCGCGCGCGAGGGCTGGGGCGATATTGCCGCGGTGCAGGACGGCGCAATATACACGTTCGACGATAATCTGGTCAGCCGGCCGGGGCCGCGCATCGTTGACGGCTTGGAAGCGCTGGCGCGGATTATCCACCCTGATCTGTTCGAGTGAGTTCTCAAACCGCCAGCACTCCGGGCGTCTTTAATAAACGCGCGCCCGTGATGGATTCGCCCGTCCGCGTGAGTTGGGTTTTCGGCTGGACTGGGCTGCGCATCTATGCCATTGCGCTGGCGGCGCTGGCCGGCGCCGCGCTGGTTGGAGTCGCCGTCGGGGCAGTGCCTGTGCCCTTCCGCGCGCTGCTCGACCTCATGCTGGCGCGACTGCCGTTTGCGCCTCCGCTTGCGCATGCCTACCCCGACATGTTTGCCACGATCGTGTTCCAGATTCGGCTGCCGCGTGTGGCGCTTATCGCCGTCATCGGAGGCGCGCTTGGGTCAGCCGGCGCCACGTACCAGGGACTATTCCGGAACCCGCTGGCGGACCCTTACCTCGTCGGCGTGGCCTCGGGCGCGGGGCTGGGCGCGACGCTCGCGCTGGTAGCGGATTTGCCTTCTACGTTCCTCGGGCTAAGCTCGGTGCCGCTGAGCGCGTTCGTGGGCGGCGTGCTGACCGTGGCGCTGGTGGTGGCCGTAGCGCAGGTGGGCCGCGCGACCCCCGTCACCACCATGTTGTTGGCGGGCGTTGCCGTCGGGGCGTTCGCCACGGCGGTGACGACCTTTCTCATGTTGCGTTCGCCGGAGGGCATGCAGCGGGCGTTCAACTGGCTGCTGGGTGGCTATTCAGGCGGCGGCTGGCGGCCG
>JBHHUI010000153.1:0-6571 GCA_046753805.1 Anaerolineales bacterium | reverse complement strand
CTATAACAAAACCCGGCAGGCGGCGATTACCAAAGAGTTAATGGATATTGTCGGCGGCGCCGAGGCGCTCGCATAAATCTGGAACTGTATCACGATGCCAGGGCGCAACGCAGCGCCCACATAGACCCGAGGAACAACGCATGGCGCACGTTGCGGCGCTGTACAACCACCTGCAACAGCAACGCCAGCAGGCCGAGCACGGTCAGTGCAGCTTGCAGGATTCCCATCGCGAACGGCGTGGTGTCCGGGCTGCCGACGTTGTAATTGAACAACAGCGTGGTCTGGAGCAGATCGATGGCGCGGAAGTGGTTGGCGTAGTGAAAATATCCTTCCGTCACGGGCGCAAGTTGCGCGAAGTCTTGCTCGAGCAAAGCGGGCGCCCAGAAAAAGGCCGCGAGCGCCAGCCCGCCCGCCAGGCCGGCGACGCCCGGCAGCAATTTGCGCCCGCTGCGCGCCGCGAGATACAGCAGCAGGAGAGGCGTAAAGATGAGCGCCGAAACGTTGTGTGTGAACACGAGGGCGCCATAGCTGGCTGCGAAGGCCGCCACGCGCGCGAGGGTGGCGCGCTCGGTCAGTGCGTGCGCCGCCCACAGACACAACGGGAAAAGCGCCATGGCCCAGAATTCGGCCAGCGAGTCGCCGCGCACATAGACGTTGACCATGTGAAACGGCGCAAACGTATACGCCGCGGCAGCCAGCCAGGCCGCCGGACGGCTGCCGCTGGCGGCGCGTATCCAACCGTACATCCCGGCCGCCGCCGCAAGAAATCCCGCGAGTTGCGTTAACTTCAGCGCCAGTACATACGAAAAGCCGAGGAGCTTGAACGCCGCCGCGATGTAAAAGGAAAGCGCCGCGTAGTAGTGGAAGAACGGGTAGCCAAGGCCGTAGGCGGCATCCGGCATCCAGCGCGCCGGGAACTGGCCGGCTCCCAGCGCCGTGAGCAACTGGTGCAGCCGAAAGAGGAGAAATGGACTATCGCCGCCGCCGCGCGTGTTCAAGAACCCCGCGTGCAAGAACAGCGGCAGCGCCGCAAGGGCGCCCACTATCAGCGCTGTGCGCGCGTTGAGTTGAAACCAGTTGGAGAGGCGGGTGCGCACCGATCAAGACTCGATTCTTGCCACACAGACCGCAAGTAGGGATTTCAGTCCGTCTCCCGACGTTCCGACAATTCGTGGCAAGAAAGCCATACGACGTGATCGGGCCAGGCTACTCTTCGGCAGCGCGCCTCCGCGTTAGCACCAGGAACCCGGCCACGCCGGCGGCAAGCAAGAGGAAAATCACCCCGGCGGCGCCCAGCAGCGCGGTTGTGATGCGCGTTCCCCCGCCTTCCTCGTCCGTGGCCTGCTGCGCCACGGCGCCGGTGAACTGCGCGCCGAACTCCAGGTTGGCCGTGCTCCCGGCGGCAAGCGTCAGATCCCAATCATTGCGGGTCGTGGCTGTATATCCTTCCGGCACCGTCGATGTCACGCGGAAATTACCGCTCGCCAATTCGCTGAAGCAATACGGCTCGCTAGCCCCGTCGGTGGCGTAGGTCCCGAGTTCCGCACTCGTGGCCGTGTCGTAAAGACCGAACCCGCCGCCGGCAATGAGGCCCTCCCCCGGATCGAGGATGCCGTTGCCATTTGCGTCTTCGTAGAGTGTGACACAGATCGCCCCATCCCCGGGCGCAGCGGCTTCCGGCGCTTCGGTCGCCGGCTCGCCGGCCGGCGCTTCAGTGGCCGATTCCCCACCTGAGGTCTCTGCCACGGTTTCACCCTCGGCTGGTTGTTCCGCCGCAGTCTCCCCTTCAGCGGGCTGGTCCGCGGCCGGTTGCTCCGCGGTCGATTCTTCCGCCGCCGGTTGCGTGACGCCGTCCAGGGGCCCAATGACCAGCCGCTGCCCGACGAAGATGACGTTGCCGGAGAGGTTGTTGAGCTGCTTGATCTTCTCGACACATTCCGGCGTTTCGCCGCACGCAACGGTGGCAATGTGAACCAGCGAATCGCCGGGCTGGACGACGTAGATTAGCTGCCCGTTTGCATCGGGCGTGGGCAGTGGGAAGTCCGTCGGACGTATGCCCAGCGTCGGCGGCGGAGAGGTGGCGGAGGCGGCCGAGGTGGGCGCCACGGTTGCTACTTCCACGAGCGACGCATTATCCCAATAAATATCATTGTGCAGCAGGTGGACTTCTGGGTTCGCGTAGGTAAACACCGTCACCGTCGAATCTGCTGCCACAAATTCAACTTGAAGTTGCTGATAGGTATCCACATAATGCTGAAAGCCGGACCAGGTAATGTTCGGGTCGGCGGCATAGGTCTTGCCGTTGCCAATGCCGATTTTGAGCCACAGATTGGTGTAGCCTTCTGATTTCGTCGAATCATTGCCGGAGCTGGCCCAGGCATGCGCCCAGATACTGAAACGGTAACGTTTTCCAGCCGTGAGCCCGAACACGGTCTGCTGCAACCCACCGCGATAGTTCGTGTTGCTGGCGGTCATCATCTGCGCACTCGAGCCGCTATGGACGCGGCGCGTGTCGGTCGCGCTCGTGATCTGCTGGAAAGTCGGCGAGCCTTCGATGACCCAGCTTTCCCAGAAATTCGCCACACCTGAGGCTGCGAAGCCATCCTCGAAATCGGGATTGACGAGATGGTTGGTCTGCGCGACGGGCGCGGCGATGGCCGGCCCACTATTGAGAGCAAAAATGCCGCCCAGCAGCGCGAATATGGATAAGATCGTAATTACATGCCTGGTTCGCATGGCTTTCCTTCCTTGCCCATTGTTTTTAGCACGCGCCCAATATAACACGAAGCGAGGATTACTTTGCGCCAACGCTGCTAACGGCGTGCGGCAACCAGTCGCAGTCCCACAGCTGCAGCGCCGAGCAGCAGTAACACGCCCGCGCCAAGCGCAATCCATGTTGAAGTGAGTCTACCCGTGGCGGAGGTTTCCACGGATTCGGACCGACTGAACCCGAACGCCAGCGTGATGATGGAACTGGGTTGCAGTACGACATCGGAGGCGTCGGCCGTCGTGAGACGGTATCCGGTCGGGGGTAGAACAGTCACGCGATATGCGCCGGGCGCCAACCGCTGGAAACACTCCTGGTCGCCGCTCCGGCCGGACGAACGGCTATCCAACGGGCCATCCGCATTGATCAGAATGACATGCGCGCCCACAACCGTCGCCTCCCCATCGTCGGCGGCATTGCCGTTAATGTCATCATAAGCGACCACGCAAATCTCGCCCTGATCCGGTGCGACGGGCGCGGCCGGCTGCGACTCCTCGGCCCCGGTCTCCGGCACAGGCGTCGGCGTGGGAGTGGCTTCCGCCTCCACTGGCGCTGCTTCTTCAGCCGCGGTCGGTTCTTCCTCGGGCGTCGGCGGCTCGACGACCTTCACGAGCAGCTGCTGGCCGGGAAAAATAATGTTGCCAGTCAGCCCGTTGAGCGCCTTGATCTCGTCGGCAGTCGTGTCGTGATAATAGGCGATGACGGCCAGTGTATCGTTCCCCTGCACGGTGTACCAGACTTCGCCGTTGGCAAGCGGCGTGCTGGTCGGGGCGAATTCTGCAGCGGGTTCGGACCCGGTCGCGCCAGACCCGGGCTCAGCAGCCGCAGCTTCTCCGCCCCCACCGGTTTCCGACTCGGCCGGCGTGATATCCTCTGATACGCCTGTGGGAACCAGACTCAATTCGTCCAGAAAGAAGGCGTTATTCACCAGCCCCCAACGCCCGCGCACTTCGACCTCGACGGTGGCCGTGTCACTCTGCGCCACAAATGACAGCGAGAGCAGCGTCCACTGCCAGGCGGGCGCGACGGTCTCATCGACCCACCCAGAGCTGAATGTCAGGTCGCCAGTCCGCGCGCGCAGGAGGAATTCGCCGGCGTTCGCTTCCTGGGAGAAAACACGCCCCCGCGTACCGCCTTCCACGTATTCTGCAACGGTTTCGGGGAACACCGGGGCGGTGAACTTGTATTCCGCACCGGGGGTCAGCCCGGTCACCGTCTGGCCCAGTCGAAACCAGATCGGCCGCCAGGCGCCGAACACTTTGAGCGTGTGGTCTCCGTTGCGCCAGAACCACGTCTCGGCAAACCCGGCCGGGTAGAGCCACGTAACCACCTCGGGACGGCCCCAGGGGCTGTCCTGCGGTACGAGCAACTCAGTCCCTTCGGGGGCGTACCAGAAATCCCAGCCATTGGGCACTGAAATCTCGGGGACATTATTCCACTTGTACCAGCCCTGTTCAAAGCCGGGGTTGGTCAGCAGGTTGGTCTGTGTTTGTGGGGCGGCGGCGACTCCCGAGGAAACCAAAGTGGACCCCACCAGTACCGCTAAAGCGCCCAGCGCCCGGAGCCGATGTGAGGTGTGCATATATGTTTCAGCTTCGGAGCATCGGCAAGCGGTTAGATCGTGAAGTGGAGTTTATAGAAAGAATGCCCATCCCCAGCGGAATGGGCAAAGAATATTCGTCGACCGGGCAACATACCCATGCCTCTGTCGCCAAAGCGGGGAGATTATAGCATAGGGGTTGATCGTGTCAAACAAAGCCGGCAAGCGCGTCATGTCGGGTGGGGTTAAGCCCCGCTTCGCGTTTAGATCCGGCGCACGCTCACCTCCGCGACGTACCAGGCGTTGTACACCAGCGCCAGGCGCGAGCGCACCTCGACCGTCACATCGGCGCTGGAGTGGAACGGAGTAAAGTCGTGGGTGAGCACCACGTACTTGCCCGGCTCCACGTCCACATGCACCCGTCGCTGGGTCTCCGTCTTGCGCCCCGCAGAAACGGCCTTGAGCCAGATTTCGCCGGCCTCAGGCTTGTTTGCGTAGGTCTTCGCGCCATCCTCGCCATACGCCAGAATCGGATCGGGCAGCAACTTTACACTCAGCCGGTATGGCTGATTTGGCTCCAACCCGGACACTTTTTGCGTGAGCGCCCACCAGATCGAACGCCACGCACCCACAACCCGAAAGGCTCGTTCGACGCCGCCGCTGACTGCGGCGCGGTCATCGCTGGCGGCCGTTGCCGCCGTAATCACGCCCGTCTTCGGATCGCGCCATGCTTCCTCTTGTCCTTGCACGCGCGGGGTGCGCGTACCCGCATACCAGAAAGTCCAGTTCTCCGGAACCTGGAGCGTAGGCAACACGGGCTTGGGCTTGTACACCGCGCCGGAAAAGTCTGCGTTGGCAACCATGTTGGGCGCTGCGACCGGCTCCGTATCCGTATCGGGGCCGGCTCCGGATGCTTCCAGCTTCACCAGCGCCAGGTCGTCGAAGTAAACGTCCTGCGTCCGAAACCCGTGCGGGGCATCGACAAAGGGTATGACGCCGACGCGGTCGCTTGACGCGGTGAACTCCAATGTCAGCCGCTGCCAGTCCTGCACGTTCCAGTCTGCAACCGTGCGCTGCGCCAGCGTCGGCGCAGCGTCCACGCGACCGCCCTCGAAATCAGCCACATTGTCAATTGCCCGGCTTGGTTCCGGGTACGGCGAGGCCTCCGTCGTGATGCCAATCCCGACGAAAATCTCGCCCGGCGTCCCTCCCATGAAGGGCGGGGCTTCGTCATGCGTGCACCAGATGCGACACCATGCTTCCACCCGATACGTCGCCCCCGGCTCCACGGCCAACTCCTGCCACCAGCCGGCGTGGTACGGCTCGAACTGTCGAAACGCGCCCATTGCACGGCCGCCGGAATGAATCTTCTCTTTGATCGGTTGCTGCGGCACGGTAAATTCCGGTACGCCCTTGCCCGCCACCCACCAGGTGGGCCATTCGTTGGGCGACCACGACGACAGGCTGCGGCGAACGAAGCCAGCCTGGTAATGGTTGCTGTCCACATCAGGGGTGAAATTGCCGGGGTTGCGGGTCAGGTCTTCCAGCGCGCCGTTGCGGATCAGGTTGACGCCGGTGGGTTGCTGCTCCCCCGGTTCGGGCCGGCCGCCTTCGCGCGGCGGGCCGACTTTCTCCAGGCTGACTGCATCGATGCAAAAGGCATTGTGTTGCAGCCCCCAACGCCCGCGACATTCCACGAACAACTCGACCTCCGCCGTCGGCGGTGAGAACTCCAGTACGAGGTCCGCATACGCGCCGAACGAAAGCGTGTTGCCGTCCTGCCAGCCTGTCTCCACCATGCGCCCACTGACCTTTGCCACGAGCCGCGCTTCGCTGGCGATCTTGTCGTCGGCAAAGACCTTGACGCCGTTTTCAAGACGCGCAACCGGCTCCAGATACACCGGCACGGTAAAGCGGTAGCGGGCATTCGGTTCCAGGCCGGACACCTTCTGGGCCAACCGCCACCAAATCGGCCGCCATGCACCGACCACGCGGAAGCAGGCCTCGCCATCCTTAAATAATTGCGTCTTCTCGTCGCCCAGCGCCTGGCGGCGGGTGAACACCTGCGCCTGCGGTTTGCGCCAGTCATGGTCCTGGCGCGGTAGCTTCGGCCAACTGCGCGGCGCAAACCAGAAGTTCCATCCGGCCGGGGTCTGCCCGGTTTCGTGGTCGTCGGCGTCGCCTTCGAACCCGGGGTTCACCAGTGCGCCGGTCGCTGCGGGCTGCGTCCCGTTTGTCGGGATCGTGATCGCTCCGCCATCGTC
>JBHHUI010000152.1:0-6629 GCA_046753805.1 Anaerolineales bacterium | reverse complement strand
ATGCTGGCCAAACCCTGTCCCACATTGCCAAAGCCGATCAGGGCCAGGCGGTATGTTTGCATGGTCTTCCCTCTTTATCAGTTATCGGTTCTCAATCACCAACGCTGTTCACTGCTCACCGCTCACCGCAGCAAGCGCTTGCCCCAAATCCGCAATCAAATCTTCCGTGTCCTCGATGCCCACGGAATAGCGGATCAGGCTCTCCGGGATGCCCATCGCGGCGCGCTCGGCGGGCGTGCTCTCGACGTGGCTGGTCGTGGCGGGCGGCCCGGCGACGGTTTCCACAGCGCCCAGGTTGGCGGCGGCGTGCGCGTAGCGCAGGCGCGGCAGGAACTCGCGCACGGCATCGAAGCCGCCTGGCAGCATGAAACTGAGCACGCCGCCAAAGCCGCGCATTTGCTTCTGGGCGATGGCGTGGTTTTCGTGCGATTCCAGGCCCGGGTAAAAGACCCGCGCCACGGAGGGATGGGACTCTAAAAATTGCGCGATTTCCAGCGCGCTCTGGTTCTGCTGCCGGATTCGGAGATGGAGTGTCTTCATTCCGCGCAACAGCAGGTAAGCCGCTTCCGGATGCAGCGTCGCGCCGTTGATCTCTCGGTAATGAAAGATTTTCTTGATCAGTTCTTCCGAGCCGCAAACGACGCCGCCCAGGGCGTCGGCGTGACCGCCCAGGAATTTGGTCGCGCTGTGGATGACCAGGTCGGCGCCCAGCGCGAGCGGGTTGGTGTTGATCGGCGTGGCAAAAGTATTGTCCACCACCACCGTCGCGCCAGCGCGGCGGCCGGCCTCCGCCAGGCGCGCCAGGTCGACCACTTTTAAGGTCGGGTTGGTTGGAGTTTCCAGGTATAGAACCTGACAACCATTGGCCACAGAGGCTTCAATGGCCTCGTGGTCGGTCGTGTCGCATAAATCGACTTCGATATTAATTCTTGGGAGAAACTCGA
This sequence comes from Anaerolineales bacterium, assembly GCA_046753805.1. Lineage (GTDB taxonomy): Bacteria > Chloroflexota > Anaerolineae > Anaerolineales > JBHHUI01 > JBHHUI01. Next base: position 5,685 of record JBHHUI010000152.1, on the reverse strand, counting down.
TAAATATTTTATTCGTGCCGCCGTAGGTATCTTTGACTGATACCACGCGGTCGCCGGGTTTCAGAAGAGTGTAAAGCGTGTTGCTGATGGCTGCCATGCCGGTGGCAAAGCTCGTCGCCGCCGCTGCGCCTTCCAGTTGGCGCACTTTTTCCTCGAAGACGGCGACGGTGGGATTGGTGTTGCGGCTGTAAATGTGGCCCGCTTCCTGGCCCAGCGCGACAGCCTGCCATTCGTCTACGTCCAGATAACCGAACGAGACGCTGTGTACGACGGGCGCCTGGGTGGAACGCTGCCAGAAGTCTTTGCTTCCTTCACCCCCCCAGACAGACACTGTGCCAGGGCAAGGTTGATGGTTATTCGACATATTTCGTATGCCTCGAAACGGGGTTATGCTCTACTTACCAACCCTCCCCGCTCCTGCCTGTGCGTTGAACCGGACGGGTTAGCGTGCTCAGGACAGGCAGCGGGGAGGGGGGTTAAGGAGGCGTGTGTCTCCTTACGGGGCCAACTCTACGTCATCATACACGCCGGGGCAGAGATCGGACACGGTTGTGTCGCCCGGCAGCGTTTCGGGACCAAAGCCCTCGAACACGCCGATGATGTCCACCAGCACGCCTTCGTCCTTCAGATTCTGCAGCTCAGTGTTGAAAGCATTGCGGAGATCCACGTCCTCGTAGCGGAAGGCAGCCCCGCCGAAACCGGCAACGGAGGCGCCGTCGATGATCGGCTGTGTGAAATCGGTGACGAATTCCAGGTTAGAGTCGCCGGTCGTCTCGAGCAACTTCGTCAGGGTTGGCGCCGTTCCGGTCCAGGCGTCGATCTGCCCGGCCTGGATGCCGGCCACGCCGGAGGGATCATCTGGGAAGAGCGTGATCTGGTCGGGAGAAACGCCCACGCTTGTCATGTATTGCTCTTCGAAGTAGCCCTGGCCGGTGCCCACGCGCACATCCGGGTTAGCGGCGATATCCTCGTAGCTGTGCAGGTCGAACGGATTGCCCGCTGTGACGATCAACCCTTCGCCAATTGTGTACTCGGGGTCGGCGAAGACGACCTGCTCACAGCGTTCGGGCTTGATGTACATGCCGGCAGTGATGGCGTCGAAGCGGCCGGCTTGCAGACCCGGAATGAGCGAGCCAAATTCGGTCAGCACGCCTTCCATCTCCGCGATGCCCATGCTCGTGAAGATCGCGCGAGCCACTTCAACAGCTTCGCCAGAGAGTGTCCCGTCTGGCTTTGCAAAGGCGTAGGGGTTTTCGTTGGCGAAGCCGACACGCACGACGCCCTCGCGTTGAATTCGCTCCAGGGTCGTCTCTTCCTCAGGCTCGGCGGGGACTTCAACCTCGACTTCGCGCGTGACCTCGACTTCGACGGGTACTTCGACTTCCTCGACGACTTCGACGGGCACTTCGACTTCACGTGTGACTTCCACCTCTACAGTCTCCACCTGCGGCGCGCAAGCGCTGGCGATCAGCATCATTACCGCGCCGAGACTGAACAAAAGGGTTTTTCTACGGGTGTTCATTATCTCCTCCTGGTACAAGTTGAGCTAACCGGTCTCTCGGATACAATGGTCTTTGTGATTCGTTTTCAGTCAATCTTTGCAGCGCACCTCCTTTCCGGTCAGGCCAGTTCGGCGCCGCCGAGATAGTTGTTCGTGCGCCGTAACAACATGACCATGTGGTCGCGGCGCACCTGGCCCACCGTGGACGTATCGCCAACTCGCAAAGCCTCGATCACAGCCCTGAGTTCCTCGGAGAAATAGTTCACTTCTTCCTCCCAGTCCAAATCCGGCAGAATCGAAAGCCACACCCGGGATGTCTGGTGAAAGAGATGGTCCGAGACTTGACGCAGCGGCTTATTGTTTACCATGCGCGTCATGATGCGGTGGAAATCAAGGTACAGCCGCGCCAACGTTTCCGGCCCATATTGGTTGCGCATGGCTTCGACGTGTTCATGCAGCTCCTGCAGCGCGGCGATATCCTCCGGCGATACCCGTGCGGACATCATCTCGTGTACGAACTCGGCCAGTTTTAGCCGTAAGGCGTACACCTCTTTTAAAAACTTAAGGTCAACCGTCGTTACGATCGCGCCCGAGCGGTGGCCGATGTCCACCAACCCCTCGAATTCAAGCCGGCGCAGCGTGTGCCGGATGGGGGTACGGCTCACCCCAAACTCCGTCGCGAGCGCGTCCTCCCGTAGCGCCATCCCCGGCGGATACTGGAGCAGGCAGATGCGGTCGCGTATCTCCTGGTAGAGTGTCTCGACCAGGGATTCCGAATCCGCCCCTTTTTCTAGTTTCAGTTTCGCAATTGTGGCCATGGTAGTCGATGGTGTCATCTGTCAGTTGACAGTCGCTACGAAAGATACTATTATGCTTATGTTTATCTTGGATACAATCTGGATACAATAAGTTGTTTTGTTGGTTTAACAATGTATCATAGACCAGCAAGAGAGTCAAACCCAGTACTGGTTGGCGTTTCACTTTTGGGGTAGCCTGTGTAGCCTGGCCCCTTGTGGGCGTCTCACTCGACATAATAAGGGGCACGAGGCCCTATGCTACGTCCAAATCGCTGTGTCAGGCGGCGCGTGGGCAAACTAACCCCTAAACTGCTCCCTACTGGTTGTCCAGTCGCCATCCCCGGCGGCGATTCGCCGTACCAAGGGCAGGCTGCGCACAGGACGGCGCTGGGAGCAAGATATGTGTAATCACCAGCAGAATTAGGAGCACCTCTATGCGACTTCGAGACGATCTGGTTTTTCCGATGGCGGAATTCGAACGCCGGCTGACCGACTTGCGCGCCCGGATGGATGAACACGACCTGGATGTGATGCTAACCACAACGCCGGAGAACATTTGCTACCTCTCCGGATTTGATAGCCCTGGACACTGGTTTTTCAACGCATTGTTGGTTCCGCGGGAGGGCGAGCCGGTGGCTGTGCCCCGCCTGCTGGAAGATAGCGGATACGAGGCGCTGACGTGGCTGGAAGTGCGCCGCCCGTACAGCGACTCGGAGAATCCGATGGAACGTCTGAACGCTACGCTGCAGGAATTTGGCTGGAGCGATAAACGCATCGGCTACGAGAAGAACTGCTGGTTCTTCACGGCGCTGCAGCAGGAGCAGTTGTTCGCGTTGCGCCCAAATGCCACGTTCCTCGATTGCTCCGGCATTGTGGAAGCCGGGCGCGTGATCAAATCGGAGTACGAAATCGAACTAATGCGCAAAGCCGCCCGCGCCGCCGAAGCTGGCATGCGCGCCGGCATTGACGCTGTGCAGGCCGGCGCCACCGATCACGATGTGGCCGCGGAGATGAGTCACGCTATGATTAAGGCCGGCAGCGAGTGGCCCTCGATTGCGCCCTTTGTCGCCGTCGGCGAACGCGGGGCCATCGGGCACGCTACCTGGTATGGCAGCCGGATCAAGCAGGGCGACTACGTCATGCTGGAAATTGGCGGCTGTCTGAAACGCTACCACGCCGCCATGATGCGCACCGGTTTTGTGGGCGAGCCGGACGCCGATTCCCGTGTGGCAGAGCAAGCCGTCCTGGCCGCTTTCGATGCGCAGGTGGCCGCCATCCGGCCCGGGGTCCCGGCGGAGGAGGTGCACGCCGCGAGCGCCAGAGTTCTGGCAGGTGTCGCCAACACGCTTGGCGTCAAGCAAGGCTCGCGTTCCGGGTATTCGATTGGGATCGGTTTGCCGCCCGACTGGGGTGAAGGTCAAATCCTGAGTATACAGCCCGGCGAAACGCGCGTGTTGCAGCCCAACATGACCTTCCACCTGCTGCCCTGGGTGCAGGTTCCCGGCAAAGCCGGCATCAGCTTCTCGGAAACCATTCGCGTGACGGAGAACGGCTGCGAAACGTTGACCAATTTTGAGCGGAAACTCTTTGTGAAATAACATACGTATAGCGTATTGCGTATTGCGTAACGGCGACAAATACGCAATGCGCTATACGCAATACGCTGCAGGCACGCCTTATTCCTGATAGACGCTGGAGGTAACTATTCAGGCTAAAGCCTGCCCAAAAGGAAATCCCGAAAAAAGGGTGTGCGCGTGGGGCGGGCGCGCCCTTTTTTCGGCTTCCCTCGACTGAGGCTGAATGGTACCGCTGGAGATTCCCATGTCTTTGGAGCATTCCCCTGTAAGTACTGATATTGACTTTGAGCTCATTGGAAAACAGGTGTCATATTTTAGAGTGCCTTACTCACGTGACACATCCGCCTGGGGCGCGCTGCTGATTCCCATCATCGTCATCAAGCATGGCGTCGGCCCAACTGTGCTGCTCGTGGGCGGAGTTCACGGCGGCGAATACGAAGGCCCAGTCAGCCTATTGAAACTGTGCCGCGAGCTGCAGCCTGAACAAGTCCACGGGCGCGTTATCATCCTGCCAGCACTCAACCTGCCCGCGGTGCAGGCCGGAAAACGCACCTCGCCGATCGACGACAAGGACATGAACCGCGTCTTTCCGGGACGCTGGAACGGCACGGTTACGGAGATTATTGCCCATTACGTACACGAAGCCATTCTTCCGCTTTGCGACGCCGTCGTCGACCTGCACTCTGGCGGCTACTCGTTGAATCTTTTGCCGTACATGAGCATGCACTTCCTGGAAGACCAGGAGCAGACCGAACGCACGCTGGCCGCTTTGAAAGCCTTCGACGCGCCGGTCGGTCTGATCATGCGGGAGTTCACCGGCGAGGGCCTCCTGGATTATGCGGTGGAACGCATGGGCAAGGTGTTTCTCTCCGGAGAAATGGGCGGCCTGGGGACTCTCTCGCCGCAAGCCCTGAAGATCACGGAAATCGGCGTTAAGAATGTCCTGAAGCACTTCAACATTATCGAAGGCGAGATCGTCACGCGCGAATCGCAAGGGTTGCCGCCCGCCCGACTGATGGAAGCGCCGGATGCGGAGCACTATTGCATTGCGCAGACGAACGGCATCTATGAGTCGTTCTTCGAATTGGGCGACCGGGTCGCAGCCGGCCAGATGATAGGTCAGGTGCATTTCGTGGAGACGCCGGGCCGGGAACCGGAGGTGATCGTCGCGCAACGCGCGGGGATGCTCATCGGCGCGCGCGGGCCGGGTTTTGTGGAGAGAGCCGATTGTGTTGCGCTCGTGGCGCGTGATGTAATGTGATTGCCTGTACTCTAGCTCCTGTTCGCCGTCTTTTGCCTTCTACCCCTCCCGCCGGGGTCGACATTGCAGCGCCTCCGCGACGTGCGGCGGGTCAATTTGCTCGCTCCCCACGAGGTCGGCAATCGTGCGCGCGAGCTTGAGAATGCGGTGAAAGGCGCGGGCAGAAAAGTGCAGTCGGCGGATCGCCGAGCGCACAAGCGCCGTGCTTTCCGTGTCGAGCGGACAAAAGGTACGCACATCTACCGGGCGCATGTCGGCGTTGATTTGCAGCTTGAGCCCCTCGAAACGCGCGCGCTGTCGTTCGCGGGCGGCTTCCACCCGTTCTTGGATTGACCGCGAGGGTTCGCCCAGGCGCTGTTCCGTCAGCTTGTCGTAGTCCACGCGCGGTACTTCGACGTGGATGTCGATGCAGTCGAGCAGCGGGCCGGGGATGCGCTTCTGGTAGCGCGTGACGGTTGCCGGCGCGCACGTGCATTCCTTGACCGGGTCGTCGTAGAAGCGCTCATGCTACCGCAGCTCGCCTCTCTTTTCGACCTTCAAAGTTGCACT
>JBHHUI010000151.1:0-6632 GCA_046753805.1 Anaerolineales bacterium | reverse complement strand
CTCAATCTCGTCGGCTTCGTAACCCAGCAATTCGTGCATGATGTTAAATGTGTGTTCGCCCAGGCGCGGGGCCGGGTTCGTTTCGATCTCCGGCGCCGTCGATAGCATCACCGGCGTGCGCGCAAAGCGATAAGTACCCACCTCCGGGTCGCCGACGGCCACCAGGGTCTTCCGCGCGGCCATTTGCAGCGACTCGAAGACGTCGCGCGCTGTGTACACCGGCCCGACCGGGATGCCGCGTGCATTCAATATCTCTTCTGCCTCGGCGCGTGTTTTACTCGATAGCCAACCCTCGATGAGCGGGTCGAGGAACTCCGCATTTGCGGCTCGCGCCGCGCCGTCCACGCTGCGCGGGTCGCCGATCAGGTCCTCGCGCTCCATCGTCTCGCACAGTCGTTTCCAGATCAGATCGTTCGGCACATTCAGCGCCAGATAACCATCGCTGCAGCGGAACGCTCCGCGTGGGTACAGGTATCGGAGTCGTCCGCGCTGCGGTTCCTGACCCGTGAGCGAATAGAGCATTACCATGCGTTCGTTCAAGGCCAGCATGTTGTCGAGCATGGCGCTGTCCACAAACTGGCCCACCCCGGTGCGTTCGCGCATGAACAGAGCCTGCATGATGCCGTAAGCCGTACACAGACCGGAATGGATGTCAGCCAGCCCGTAGATCGTCCACGAGGGTGGTTTGTCCTCAAAGCCAACCAGGTTCATGATGCCGCTCATGGCTTCGGCCACGATGTCAAACGCGGGCCGCTGGCTGAATGGGCCTTCATAGCCAGCCAGGCGCCCAAAGCCGGAAATGGCGGCATAGACCAGGCGCGGGTTAAGGGCATTGAGAACTGCATAATCCAGCCCCATTTTCTCTATAGCACCCGGGCGCAGATTCTCTACGACCACGTCCGCTGCAGTAACTAGCTGTTTGAATACTTCCGCCCCTTCCGAGCTGCGCAGGTTGAGAGCGAGGCTCTTCTTATTACGGTTGTACGCCATGAAGCCGCCTGCTTTGCGCACGCCGTCTGCACTCTCCGCGAACGGCGGGATGCTACGACGCGGGTCGCCAACGCCCGGACGCTCAATTTTGATAACTTCTGCACCGGCGTCGGCCAGCAGCATCGTGCAATAAGGCGCGCTCATGTATTGCTCAAGACCGACAACGCGGATTCCGTCTAGAGGACGCAACATATTCCTTGTCCAGTGCTGGTGGCAATTAGAGACATTAGAAATTGGTAATCGGGTATTGGCAATTCGGACACCCAATTACCAGTTATCAGTCAAGCCACTCCACAATCGTCGACACACCCTGCCCCACGCCCACGCACAGTGTCGCGAGGCCATAGTAGGGTCGTTTCTCGTCTGCTGCGCGGCGCTTCATTTCGTGCAGCAACGTGGTCAGGATGCGCGCGCCCGAGCAGCCCAGCGGATGCCCCAGTGCAATCGCGCCGCCGTTTACATTGGTGATCTCAGCAGACAGCCCGAGCAAACGCATCACTGCAATGGTCTGAGCGGCGAAAGCTTCGTTGACCTCGATTAGACCGAGGTCGTTTATTGCCAGACTAAGCCGCTTTAGTAGCTTCTGAGTGGCGGGTACCGGCCCGAAGCCCATCACGCCCGGATCGACGCCGGCCACCGCGGAACCGAGCCACCGCGCCATAGGTTTGAGGTTGAGCTCTTCAGCCCTGGCGCGCGTCATGAGCAACAGCGCAGCGGCGCCGTCGTTAATGCCGCTGGAGCTGCCGGCCGTCACCGTGCCACCGGCGCGGAAAGCCGGACGCAGTTTAGCCAACTGTTCCACATCTGTATTCAATACGTAATGGCCGTCTTCACGGCGGTAGCGTGGGTGTTCGTCCGTGTCGACGATGATCGGATCGCCTCTGCGCTGCGGGACGCGGATGGGCACGATTTCGTCACGGAAGCGTCCGGCAGCGATCGCGGCTACGGCCCGACGGTGGCTCTCCACTGAGAATTCGTCCTGCTCGGCGCGCGTGATGCCCATTTCCTCAGCAATATTCTCGGCTGTCTCGCCGAGGCTCACGATGGGGTACATGGCATCCAGGCGCGGGTTTTCGTAGCGCCAGCCGACGGTGGTGTCATACATTTGAGGCTGGCCGATGGGAAAAGCCCGTTCTGGTTTGGGCATAGACCACGGTGCGCGGCTCATACTCTCGACGCCGGCGCCGATGAAGATGTCAGCCTCGCCCACCAAGATGGATTTCGCGGCTTGATTGACTGCCTCAAGCCCGGACGAACAATTACGGTTGACAGTCACACCGCCCACTTCCTTAGGGAAACCGGCCAGCAGCGCCGCCATGCGAGCCACATCGCGGTTGTCTTCGCCGGCCTGGTTGCCGCAGCCGGCGTACACATCTTCGACAAGCGCCGGGTCAACCTCCGTACGTTCCATAAGCGCTTTCAGTACGTCGGCCAACAGATCGTCCGGCCGCACAGAGGCCAAGACACCACCCACACGCCCAATCGGGCTGCGCACGGCATCCACAATCACGACTTCGCGGTTGTTCACAGTTCACGCTCCAATTCACCGACAAACTCGCCAAAACGTTCGGCCAGCCGGCGCAGGCGCGGATGCTGGTCCCGGACGATCCGTTCACTATCGGCGCATTCCTCGTAAGCCGCCATCAGGGCAGCAGCCTGCTCGTCGGTCTCCGCGTCCAGATAGCTGGTGGAAACACGGACTGTCAGCGCTTGTGGCTCATCGCCGAAGGCGGAGCCGGGCAGCATTGCGATCCGGTAGTCGGCGAGCATGTGCATGGCAAGGTCGCGGTCCGTGTGTACTCCGCGCGCGGCCAGCGGCTCCCGCCAACGCGCGAAGCTGGGATAGAGGTAGAACCCGCCGCCGGGTTGCGGAGTCTGCAAGCCAAACTCCACAAACGCTTCGTAAAGAGAGCGAGTACGCGCGGCGTGTAGGCGTGTGCAGGCCTCAATATAGCCCTCGATTTCCGCATTACCGCGATAAGCCTCCAGCGCGGCGTATTGCACCGGGCCGGCCACACACGACCAGATGCACCCGGCGATGGCCTGCAACGCCCGCGCAAGCTGTGCGCCGATCTTACCCGGCGGGAGGATTGCCAGCCCGAAGCGCCAGCCGCCCAGCGACAGGTGTTTGCTCAGCCCGCCAAATACAATCGTGCCCTCGGGATAGTATTGCGCGGGTGAGGCAAACGGCTCGCCGGCGTGCGTGACAAGGCTGTAGATCTCGTCGCTAAAGATCACCATGTTGCGTGCGCGTGCGAACTCCGCTGCGGCCTGCACCCGCTCCGGCGATAGAACCGTGCCGGTGGGGTTGTGCGGCGTGTTGAGCAGCAGCAGGTTGGGCTGTGCGGCAGCCTGGTCGAGAGCCTGAGTCAGGCGATCCGCTTCGACAGCATAATCTGCCTGTGGGTCCATGAGAACTGTCATTACCGGGCGGCGCGCCAACTGCGCCTGTGCTTCATACGAAACCCAGGCCGGCGTGGGTAGCAGAATATCGGCATCCAGCGCCTGCATCAGCGCGAACAAAAGCGATTTACTGCCGGGGCCAATAACAACCCGATCGGCGGAGACCTGCAGGTCAAACTTGTGGTTGTAATATTCGGCAATCGCCGCCCGTAGTTCGGGAATGCCCAGCACCGGCAAGTAGCTACGCTGCTGCGCATTGGCCTGCAGCGCCCGCACAAGTATCGGATGCACCGGGAAGCGCGATTCACCGAAGCCGAGATGAAACACTTCTTCGCCGGCCGCCAGCATCTCCTTGATGCGTTCGTTGATTTCCAATGTGGGCGAGGCCGGCAGCCCGACCAGACCGTCGCGGGCGAAATGGAACGGATGATGCGGCGAGTTCATATCGAAGTGGTACAACGCCTCCCGGCGGCAAACAATGTCAATGAATCCTAAATGGGGCTTGCAGACGGAGCATATCCAATTGCCCGAGAAATCTCCTGTGCCGTGTCGCGTACGACCGGAGAGAGTTTCTCTTCCAACTCCGTGCGAGTCAATTCCGAGGCCGATACAGCTATATTGACAGCAGCCGCAGCAATGCCGTCGTCGCCCAACACCGGCGCGGCGGTAGAACGCAAGCCGAGCACCCATTCCTGGTCGTTGACCGAATAGCCGCGTAACCGCACGCGCGCCAAATCTTCCAGCAGCGCTGCACGGCTGGGCAGGCTGTTGGTCGTGCAGGGAGACAATCCGGCCGCAGCCAAACGCCGCTCAAGTTCGTCGGCGGAGAGGAAGGCCAGCATGGCCTTGCCCAGCGATGCACAGTGTGCCGGGATGCGCGAACCCAGACCGAGCACTACGCCAATCGGTTCGCGATTGCGTACGCGGTCTATGTAGATCACGTCCATACTGTCGAGCACGCCCAGACTGACTGTGTAGCCTACCTGGCTTGAGAGTCTTTCCAGGTATGGTCGCGCAACCTGCCGCAATTCGAGGCTCGAGAGTGCGGTGAAACCCAGATGCAGCACGTTGAGCCCGGGGCGATACCAGCGTGTGTCGGGCTCAAATTGCAGGAAACCGTGTGTAGTCAGGGTGGAGACGATGCGAAACACAGTGGACTTGTTCAAACCGGAGGCCGCAACGATTTGCGAAAACGTCAGCGCGGGGCGCTCACGCGAGAAGAGGGTCAGCACACTCAACCCACGAGCCAGCGATTCGATGGTGTAGTTCGAATTCGACAAAGAGCGATTTGATTCACTAAGTTTCGCACAGCGAAACATATTTTCTGCTGGTAAAACTTATAGTATCACATCTTGACTTCGAGAGTCAATTTGGGCAGCGAGACGCGAGACACAGCCAGACAAGCGCATTGCACGATGTTGGTCAATTTTCAGGTGACTGGCACTTTGGTCACATAAGTTGCTGCCGCCAGCGTAAAACCGGACAGATTCTTTGCTGCTCAAGTGCCGGTCACCTTTCGGCGCAAAACGTGAATTGCACCCGGCGAGACAAGCGCGCCGATTGACAAAAACTCCTTTTGGGAGTAACTTTGTAACTACTTAGTAACAACCAGTGGTTGATTCAGACAATCGGTCAGCCAGCAAGGAGCAGCGCCACACAACATGGAGAATACACGCACGGAAAGCAACGTGCGTCTCAGGGGCGAGGAGCGGCGACAGCAGATCATCGACACGGCGCGGCGGCTCTTTGCACAACGCGGCTACAGCGGTACCACCACACAGGAGATCGCCGATGCGGCCGGTATCAGCAATACCCTGATCTTCCAGCACTTCGGCAGCAAGGAAAAATTGTTCGAAGCCGTCATCCAGGCTTCCTACGGGATGCAGTCGATTACCGATGTGCTAGACGGCCAGGCGCCATCTGAGGGCGACGAGAACATCTGTCGCAGCCTCGCCGCTCATAACTTCGCATTTGCACACGAGACTGAGGGCCGAGAGATGATGCGCCTTCTGACGTATATTTCTCTTGAAAAACCCACCCTCTACCATCAGCATTTACTCGAAGAAGGCGCCGAAGCGATTGAACTGATCGCTGACTATTTCTCAACCCGGATCGCCGCGGGCGCGTTCAAAGATGTCAACCCCGTGATCGCCGCGTACGCCTTCTTGGGCATGATCCGGAACTACATGTGGAATATGCATATCACCGGCGAAGAGAACGAACCCAGATACCCGGATGATGAAGTGATTGACACCTTTGTGAGCATCTTTCTCAACGGCATGCGGCGATGATTCCCGTGGGGTCTATGGACCGGCCTCACTCTTTTTTTATATAGAAAACTTACTAACAAGTTAGTAAGGAGCTGTCCATGCAACTGTCCGCCACACCCGGACGTGAAGCGCTCCGCTGGGAGGACACCGGGCGCTGCACCGGATGCTGCGCGTGCGAGTTGGCCTGCTCGTTCCATCACAGCGGCGCTTTTCAACCTGCCGGCGCCAGTTTACGCATCGAACGCGATGATGTAGAGGGGCGCATTTTCATCCAACTGGCTCCCAGTTGCGACGGTTGCCCAACGGACGACCTACCCCTGTGTGTGCGCTATTGCGCCCCGCGCGCCCTTACGCCGCACCTGCTACAGCAACAGTGGGCCAGATGGCCCAAACCGGAGCCGGCAGCATGACGACACTGTACGGCTGGGCCGGGCGCGTGCTACGCGTGAACCTCTCCACCGGCGCGATCACGACCGAACCGACCGAGGCCCACACGCAGATCGGCCCCGGCGGGCGCGGGCTGGGTCAGTGGGTACTCTTTCGAGAGGTCTCATCGAACGCCGACCCCCTTGGGCTAGAGAACCAACTGAGCTTCAGCGCCGGCCCGCTCGTCGGCACGCTGGCCCCCACGGCAGCCCGCCTGAGCATCGATACCAAGAACCCTCAGACCGGCGGCATTGCCACCACAAACGTCGGCGGACACTTCGGACCGGAATTGAAATATGCCGGCTTCGATAGCATCATCGTCGAAGGACAGGCGCGGGACCCGGTAATTCTCGTCATTGCAGATGGAGAGGCCGAGCTGCGCGCTGCCGGCGCGCTCTGGGGCCGCACGAACTGGGAAACCGAAAACGCGCTGAAAGCGGAACTGGGCGACAACCGCTGGCGGCTGGCGAGCATTGGTCCCGCCGGCGAGAACCTGGTGCATGGGGCCTGCGTGACGGTGGACCGGGGTCGCGCCGCCGGGCG
>JBHHUI010000150.1:0-6637 GCA_046753805.1 Anaerolineales bacterium | reverse complement strand
CTCGCCGGTTTCGTCCTCCCCGAACGACGAAATGTTCAGCCCGGAGCGCATGAGCAGCCCGTTCTCCCACCCGCCGTCTGGAGTGTGGAGCAGCCCCCAGATAAAACCGGAACAAAAGTCTCCATACAAGTAGACGCCGTTCAACCCATTCTGGAATTGGCCGCGATAGACGTATCCACCCGTGACCGAGCAGCCGCCTTCGGTCTGGTGATATTCCGCCACCGGCGGGGTAAATTGCGCCGGATCGCAGCCCGCGACGAAGCAGTGGTTCCCCTCCATCCGATTCCATCCCAGTTTGAGGCCGCCGGTTCCGGCCGGGAGGTAGTCGATCTCCTCCCAATCGTTCTGGCCAACATCGCCTACATAGAGGTCTCCGGTCAGACGGTCGAAGCTGAAGCGCCACGGGTTGCGCAGTCCGTAGGCCCAAATTTCCGGATCGGCAGCGGTCTCGACAAACGGGTTGTCCGGTGGGATTACATACGGGCGTCCGCCGTCCACATCGATGCGCAGGATGCTTCCAAGCCAGGCCGTCAGGTCCTGCCCGCCGCCGAGCGGGTCGCCCGCCGAGCCGCCGTCGCCCAGGCCAATGTACAGGTAGCCGTCCGGCCCGAACGCCAGTTGCCCGCCATTGTGGTTCGGGAACGGTTGGAATTGTGTCAGCACCACTTCTTCGCTGGTCGGGTCGGCCAGGTTCGGATCGGACGACACCTGCAGCCGTGACACCATCGTGTTGCCGTTGCGGTCGGAATAGTGAACGAAGAAGACGCCGTTCTCGGCGTAGTTCGGGTGGAATGCCAGCCCGAGCAGGCCCTGCTCGTTGGCTGCACGTGTAACGTTGGCCCGGAGGTCCAGGAACGGTTCGGGCAAGCGCGCGCCGCCAGAGATGATCCAGATCACCCCGGCCTGTTCGACCACAAACAGCCGCTCGGACCCATCGCCGGCGTGCGTCACATACACCGGCCGCTGGTAGCTGCCCGGGATGGCGACGAGTTCGTACTCGCTCCCGTCCGGTAGACTCGAAACGGCGGCGGGTGGGACCGGTGTGGTATTTGCCGGCGTAACCGCTGGGGTAGGCGTTGGGGAGGGCGGCAACCTCGTGGGTTGTGGGGCTTTTGTGAACGTCGCGCCCGGTTCAGGCGGAGTATCCGTCGGCGTGGCCCCGGCTGGAATCTCCGTCGGCGACGTGGGCGGCGCCTCGATCACGATCGTCACTTGCGGCTGGGTGGCGCCCGGCAGACTGGCGACGGTGCAGGCGAGCAGCGTAATTGGCGCGAACAGGAGTAAGCCTTTCATCGTGTCAATATACCTCGCTGCTGACTCCCGAAATGCAGGAACCTTGTCGAGACGAGAGGCGCTTCGCGCAGCCGAAGGTTGTCGCGGCGGATTTTGCGGATGAGCGCGGAGAACTCAAACCGTGTGATCCGTGCCCCATTCTGTCCTTGCGCCATCGCGCCTTGAACCGTTGACACGCGCATGGCCGCGTGCCACAATCGTGCACCGAGCAATTCGCTCCTGAGGCATCTAATTATGAACCGTGTACAACGCATCGTATCGACTGGCGCAACTGTCTTCCTGGTATTGGCGCTGCTCCTTGCAGGCTGGGTCGCATATCTCGTGCGGGCGCCCATGCCGCTGGTGCACGGCAAGATCGACGTGGCGGGCATCAGCAGCCCGGTAGAAGTCTACCGCGACGACTGGGGCGTGCCGCATATCTATGCCGACACCCAGCACGACCTGTTCTTCGCGCAGGGTTACGTGCACGCGCAAGACCGCTTCTGGCAGATGGAATTCTGGCGGCGTATCGGCTCCGGGCGGCTCTCGGAGGTCTTTGGGGAGGCCACACTGGGGACCGACCGTTTTGTCCGCACGCAGGGCTGGAATCGGATCGCCCAGCAGGAAGTCGAATTGATGGACGACGATTCGCGTGCGATCCTGCAGGCCTATGCTGACGGCGTGAATGCCTACATCAGCGCACACGACCGACTGGGGCTTGAGTTTGCACTGCTCGGGCTGCAGGGCGTGCGTTACACGCCGGAACCCTGGACGATCGTGAACACACTCACATGGGCCAAGGCCATGGCCTGGGACCTCAGCGCTAATATGGATTCGGAGTTGGAGCGCGTCGCGCTCATGCGAGCCGTTGGGGTCAAGGGCATGCAGGAGCTGCTCCCGACGTATCCCCAGAACCACCCCGTCATTGTGCCGAACGGGCTGGCCTACGAGGCGCTTGACGTTGGCGCGCTGCGCGCTGACGAGGCCAGGTTGCGCTCCGCGCTCGACGCGGACGGGGCCGGACTGGGATCGAATAGTTGGGCGATCGCCGGAAACCGCACGGACACCGGCAAGCCCTATCTCGCAAACGACCCGCATCTCGGTATCCAGATGCCGTCCATTTGGTATGAGGTCGGCCTGCACTGCAACGAAATGTCGGCCGCCTGTCCATACGATGTAACGGGTTTCTCGTTTGCGGGCGCGCCGGGCGTGATCATCGGCCACAACAACCGCATTGCGTGGGGCTTCACCAATCTGGGGCCGGACGTGCAGGATTTGTACATCGAGCGCATCAATCCGGATAACCCCAATCAGTACGAGGTCAATGGCCGGTGGGTCGATGCCGAGGTGATCAACGAGGTCATTCTCGTGCGCGGCCGCGTCGAAGACCCCGAACTGCCGACGGGCGTCTTCGACGAGAATACGGGCCTCACAACCGTCGTCATTCCGGTGCGCATCACGCGCCATGGGCCGATCATCAACGATATCAACAAACAGGCGCGTGGACTGTCCGGCGACGTGGGCGGCTTCGACCTGCCGGCGGACTTCGGCGTGGCGCTGCGCTGGACCGCGCTTGAGCCCAGTTCTACGTTTCAGGCGATTCTGCGCATGAACCGCTCCCAAACGTGGGACGAGTTCCGCGCCGCCGCGCGCAGCTTTACGGTGCCGTCGCAGAACCTGGTCTATGCGGATGTGGACGGCAACATTGGCTACCAGTCGCCGGGCAATATCCCCGTGCGCGCCAGCGGCGACGGGCTGCTGCCCGTGCCGGGCTGGGTTGACGACTTTGAATGGCTCGGCTACATCTCGTTTGACGATCTGCCGTCTTCTTTCAACCCGCCGGAAGGGTACGTCGTTACGGCCAACAATGCAGTCGTCGGGCCGGATTATCCAGCGTTGCTCTCGCTGGAATGGGACCGTGGCTACCGGGCGCAGCGCATCGTAGACATGATTAACGCCCAGCGCGGGCCATTTTCCAAGGAAGTGATCGCGCAGATGCAGGGCGACAACATGAACCTGTCGGCGCAGGCTATCGTGCCGTTCCTGGCGACGCTGCCGGTCGAGGATGAAGGCGCCCGCGCCGCCCGCGATATGCTCCTCGACTGGGATTTCCAGCAGTCGATGGATAGCGCACCGGCCGCCTTCTTCAACGTGTTCTGGACCGAACTGTTGGCGGCCACTTTCTACGACGAATTGCCGCCGGACCTGCGTCCGCACAACAACGATGTGACAAAATTGGCCGTTGAGCAGTTGCTGCCGCAAGCGAGCAACCACTGGTGGGACAATGTGACAACGCCGGACGTGACCGAGACTCGCGACCAGATACTGGTCCATGCTCTCTCACAAGCGTATGCGCAGACAGTCGCGCGCCTTGGCGGCGACATGCAGGCGTGGCAGTGGGGCAAGCTGCATACGGCTACGTTTCGGAACGCCACGCTCGGCAGCTCGGGCATCGCGCCCATTGAAGCCCTGTTCAACCGTGGGCCTGTGCCGACGAGTGGTGGAGAGGATATTGTCAACGCCACGGGTTGGGACATCGCCGGCCCGGACGACGAGGTGGATGTCACGTATCAGGTGAACTGGGTGCCCTCCATGCGCATGATCGTGGACCTGGCGAGCCTGAATGACTCGTGGGCGATCCACACCACAGGCCAGTCCGGCCACCCGTTTCACCGCCATTATGCGGACATGGTTGATTCCTGGCGCTTGATTGAATATCACCCGCAATTGTGGGACCGGGCAGCGGTGGAAGCTGCCGCCGCTGCGCACATGACGCTGACGCCACGCGAATAAAGTTTCGAGCTGGAGGGGCGAGGAGGACAGGTGCGAGGGCGCCTGGCTGTACGCCCTCGCACGTTAATGCTACTGAACGGGGACGATGCGGCCGGTCGCAAGCAGGCAGAAGCAGCCCAGAACAAACACGTTGAGAAACAACATCAGCGCCAGCACAAAGCGCTGCATGGCGGTCAGGCCGAACAAAGGCAGCTCTCGTCCGCCGGCGTGCGCGCGGGCTGCAACTGGCTCGTCGCCAAAATCATCCCCGAATGTGTCCTGCGGTTCGTCGTCGTCGAAGGGTGAGGCGCTGCGCTCGCGCAGATCGTCAAACATCGCGGCCTCCGGGATAGTTTTCTGATGTTCTCACGGCGGCGATAGTGTACCGTGCGCACAGTCAGGATGCAAGTATTGTACCGATCGCCGCCATATGAGACATCCCAGGTCTCGCGCTAGTGGACCTCGGATGTCTTTCGAAGTAAACTGATCTCCCCGGCTGCAATGGTGTGTGTCTCGCCCCCGTCGAGTGTGAGCACAAGCCCGCCGTCCGCGCTTACCCCGCGTACGACGCCCGTGAACGGTTGCCGGCCCGTGTCGACGCGGACGGTTTGCCCGCGCCACAACATATGCTTGCTCCACGCGTGCACCACCCGCGCAGCGTCGAGCGTGATGTAATAATCGGCGAGTGCTTCCGCAAGCGCCACGAGGAGCGCGGTGCGGTCGACCGCGCGTCCGCTCGCAGCCTCCACTGTAGTGGCGGGATATCGCAGATTGGCTCCCCCCGGCGGCGCGCCGGAAACGTTGATGCCGATTCCCAACACGACCCAGTCGACTCTGGCGTCCCCCGCATGGCTCGCCTCGGCCAACACGCCGCATACCTTGCGATCGCGCAGCCACACGTCGTTGGGCCATTTGAGTTGCGAGCGCAGCGCGCACACATTCTCGATCGCGATTGCGGCGGCCAGTCCCCCTACTAGCGAGAGGACCCCGAGCTGGCTGGACGCCAACGCAGGCCGCAGTATGAATGAGGCTGCGATGGCGCTGCCCGCCGGCGTGACCCAGGTCCGGCCGGCGCGCCCGCGCCCGGCGGTCTGCTCGTCGGCCACCACCAGCGTACCCTCCGGCGCACCGTTCTCGGCCAGGCGCCGGGCTTCGTCGTTCGTGGAACCAATCCTTTCAAAGTAGTGCAGCGGCGTTCCGAGCGGGAGCGATGTTAGCGCCGCTTCCAGCGCGGACTGCGAGTAGGTCATGGTGTGCTCTCTGTGTCGCTCTGGGTAACGTCTGACGAAGATTGTACTGACAAAATGCGAGCGTCTGTTAGAATTCCGGCGTGAAACATTTATGGACGCCCTGGCGTCTGACCTACTTGCAAGGAGATACGTTGCCGAAAGACGGTTGCCTTTTCTGCACGGTGTTGGCCGAGGACGACGACGAAGCGAATCTGATCCTGTACCGTGGGGAGCGGGTTGCCGTCATGCTCAACAAGTATCCGTACACCAATGGACACTTGATGTTGCTCCCCGTCGAGCACGTGGCCTCACTCGCGGCAGCCAGCACACGGGCGCTCGCCGAACTCATGCAGTTGGCGCAGGCGTGCGAGCGGGTGCTGCGCGAGGCCTACGGCCCCGAAGGATTCAACATGGGAATCAACATCGGCTCGGCAGCCGGGGCCGGTATCCCCGACCATGTGCATGCGCATTTGTTGCCGCGCTGGGAGGGAGACACCAATTTCATGACCACGGTGGCGGGCATGCGCATCATCCCCGAAGACCTCTCCGTTACGTACAGGCGCCTGCAGGAACTACTGTTGAAACACTTGTAGGCGGCGCGACTCGCGCGGGGCTGGCGCCGCATGTCGGGCTAATCCTTTCGCACCCGATTCAATCCCCAGAAGAACAGAAAGAAACCTGTCATCGCCAGGATGCTTGAAACCCCGAAGGGGACGCCGGTCAGATGCAGCGTCCGCGCCAGTCTGTAAACGCTGCGCATGGCCTCGGAGGCATACAGGCCCCGGCCCAAACTGCTGCCGCCGATGAAGCTGATCGCCCCGGCCAGGAACAACAACACGCCCAGCACTGGCGGAGCCAGGGCGAGCGCCTGCGCCTGCAAGCGCGCCTGTGGGCTGCTAAGCGCTGGCGGGGTTTTGTGATCGTCGTCGGCCCCGGCGGCTTCGATATAGCGCGCCTGTTTGATGATCTTGCGCGCCCAGGCCAGGCTCGCGGCGAGCAATAAAAATGCGGCCGGAAACAAGAACTCTTCCAGCTTGCTGCGAGCGATCAGATCGGTGACGAATGTGTCCCCGAAGTTTGCCCCGAACAGCGCGAGGAGGAGCAGCAGGGGTGCGAGTGCAACCGGCAACACCTTCCACCACGAAACCGGGCGTTGCCCGCCGACCGTGCCGTTCTGGCCGTTGACGAGCGTCTGGTAGGTTTTGCCGCGATATTTGTAGGCCGAGACGTAGACCGGCAACAGCACGTAGCGCCATTTCTCATCGCGTAGTTGATAGTTGTCCATCTGTAGATTGCGGACATGGTCGGCGGCGCCGGAGAGCGCGTCCCCACGACAGGCCTCGCGCGTGTGCGTCCTCATCTTC
>JBHHUI010000149.1:0-6666 GCA_046753805.1 Anaerolineales bacterium | reverse complement strand
CGCGGCCCGCGTTCGGCCAGTTGTACGAGCAACGCTTCCATGCCGTCGTTCAGTTCGCCGCCCAGGCCGGGGTCATAATCGAACGCGACCAGTACGAGCGAATTCTGCGGCAAGTCGGCAATCGACTGGAGCAGCGCGCGGTTGCTGGGATAGAACTCCGGGTTCGGCGTGTCGAAAAATGATTGCTCTAGTGCAAACGGCGCCACCACGGCCAGCGCCAGCGCCAGAAAGACCAGCAGCCGGTCAACGGCGAACGGCAACTGCAATTTGCGTTTGGGCGCTTCAGGCAGGTCTTCGATTTCCGCACGCATCAATTTGTGGAAAATCGCCGCCTGTTCTTTTTGCCAATCGGTGACGGTGAAATTGGCGACCGACTCTCCGGGCCTGCCCGGCAGACTCACGGACGGTTCGGCGCGGATCACACCGCGCATGCCCGCCAGCGGCCCGGCCGTCTCGTTGAAGTCGTCCACCGGCTGCAACATCGGCGCCGGTTCGACGGCAGGTTCTTCTTCCTCCAGTGCGAGCGCCCACTCGGGCAGTTCGGGGCTGTCGGCGTCCGACGCGCCGGCCGGCGCAGGTTCATCGAGGGCGCTGGATGCTGCCTCGGCGGTTGCCGGCTCCTCCGGCGCAACGACCGCGCGCGGCGGTTGCACGTCCGGAAGCTCCAGGCCTGCGGGGCGCATTGCCGCCAACCAGTCCGGCATGTCGGCCGCAAGCGGCATGTCTTGCAGCTGGCCGGTATCCGGGGCTGCAGGTTCGATATCGCGCGGCCGGACGGAGGCAAGCCAATCGGGCAGATCATCGTCGGCCGGCGTAACGTCCGCAGCAGCAGCCCCCGATTCCGGGAATATCGATGGCGACTCTTCGGTCAGTGCGGTGGGAGGAGATTCCTCCGCCGTGCTGGACAGGGAGTCGAGCCAGTCGAGTGTGCCGGAGTCGACGCCGCCGGCTTCAGCCGCATACAATGCCGGCGCTTCTGTATCCGTTCCCGGCGCATCTACGTCGATATCCGCCAGCCAGTCGGGCAGTTCGTCGCCGGTAACTTCTCCAGCCGTCGGCAACGCGGCGCCGGCCTCGGTATCGACGAGGAATTCCGAGAAATCAATGTCGCCGACGTGTCCCGGTTCAGTTGCTGCGGCCGGCGGCGCTGACGCAGCCGAGCCGGGTTCCAGCCAGTCGGGCAGGTTTTCACTGGCGGACGGCTGATAATCGATGGTGTCGTCGGCCTCGGTTTCGGGCTCCTCTTCGGCGGCGAGAATGTCGGTGCCCGCGAGCGATGGCGCTGCGTCTGTCAAACCGGCGAGCCAATCCGGGATTACGTCGTCTGCAGCATGCGCAGGGGTGGCCGCGTCGTCGGGTTCGCCCGGAATCCAGTCCGGCAGACTGGCAGTGCCGCCCGCCGCAGCTGAGTCCTCGGACTCGAGCAACCAGGCTGGCAAGTCCGAGGTGCCTATCGGCGTGGAATCAGGTTCTGATTCCTCCGATTCTGCCAGCAGCCAGCCGGGCAAGTCGGCCGTACCAGGTGGAGCCGGCGCGGGCGATTCGGGTTCCGGGCGGGGTTCCGACGAGAGCCATTCCGGCAATCCGGCGTCATCGGCAGCTGCCGCTTGCGGGGCTTCCGGCGCAGGCGTTGCGCCCAAAGTTGTCGCTTGCAGCCAGCCGGGCGGTTCGTCCTCCACAGGCTTTTCTTCGTCAGCGGGCGGTTCGTCCGGCGACTGCACCGCCGCGAGGCTGGGTTGTAACCAATCGGGCACCTCTTCGGTGAGCGGGACCCGGGGCGCTTCCGCCTCTCGTTCTTCGGGTTGTGCAGGCGGGGTCGGCTGCAGGCTCCCGGTTTTGATTGCGCTTTCCTTCAACCAATCCGGCACATCCCCAGCTTCCGGCGGCGGCGGCGGCGCGAGCGCTTCATCCGAAAGCGCCGCCGTCGGCGGTGGTTGCCAGCCGCCGGATTCAGCTTCGTCGTCGGCCTCGGAATCTTCGAGGTCGTGAAGCCGTGAGAGCCAGTCGGCAGTCTCTTTCGTGCCTTTGGTGGGGGAAGTTTCTGGCTCGTCGGCCTCGGCCGGCATGTTGCCGCGCAGGCGTCCAAGCCAGTCGGTTTGCTCTTTGCGGGGTTCTTCTCCCGGCGATTCGGCGTCAGGGTCTGCCATGTTATTCGCCGTAGGGCCGATCCACGCCGAGCAGCACACGCAACCCGGTGGCAATTGCCCCCAGAGCAATGCCAAGTACGATGCCGCGCGCGCCGGCCACCGCCGGCACCTGCACGATCCAGCTGCGGATTTCCGGCAATACTTCCGGGATGAACCGGAACGAAATCAGCCCCAGCAGCAGGGTCAGGCTCATGGCCAGAAAGATGATTGTATTGGTGTTGAGTTGGTTGCGCAGCAGCCGGATGCCGGCCGCAACCAGCGTGAACGCCAGAATTGCCCCCAGCGTGGCTTCCAGCGGCGTTTGTATGTACGTGAAGGCAAATGTGATAAAACGCCGCATGTCCGGAAAGACGTAGCTTGCGCCCCACACCGCCAACATCCCGCCCAGCCCGGCTAACAGGGTGAGACTGTAGGGCCAGCCGTTGCCGATTTCCAACACTTTGGCGCCGTGGACGCGGACGAGGTTCAATATGCCTACCAACAACGCTACAGCGGCCAACGTGGCCGCGACATCTACCAGGTACAGGCGCATAAGCTCGAGTACCGGGACGGCTACAAAGTAGCCCAGCAGCACGATCATGCCGAAGATGATCGCAATCGTGGTTGGCAGGCGCTCCCGCATTGCTAGATGATTCCCAGCGCTCGCAGGACAGCACCGACGATAATCACACCGGCCACCAGCAGCCGCATCCAGTCCTGCGCTTGCAGGCTCGCGACATGGAGCGGGTCTCCGCCGGCAATGTACGCGCCCGCAGCAAACATATCTTCGCCGATCAGGGCATGGTTGGCCGTCACAAGCGGGAGCGCCTGTGCCTGTGGATCGTCGGTGCCGGCGATCTGGTGTACGCCGGCGCGTTCTCCGGCCGAGGTGATTAAGGCCAGTTCGGGGCCAAGCCGTCCCATCACCAGGCTGGTGGCGACCTTTTCGTCGCGGTGCACCATCATCGCCCCGGCCGCGTATGAAAACGGCGTCGCGCCGGTCATGCGTCCCGCGCTATGATCGTAGCGGTCAAGCGCGTGTTGTCGCCGGTAGATGCGCCGTAAGGTGTCCTGGGCCAGGATCATGGCTGCGCCGTCGCCGGCCGTGACAACCGGCGGCTGGTCGGAAATGCTGGCGGCGCCGGCGAGGCGGTTCAGCACCGCCAGCCCGGCCAGTGAAGCCGCCGTGTCCGGGCCGCCGATCCCGCCGCTGCCCAGCGACACGTGCAGGCGCTGCCCGGCCTCGACGGCGTAGCCGACCCGATAAGGCAGTTCCTGGTACCCTTCGATCTCGCGCAACAGCGGCGCCTGTGCGCGCCGCCGGTACAAGAGCCACATGCCCGTAATTAGCGCCGCGAAGACGATGGCGAATCCAAGACCGAGCAGGTTACTCATCAGCCGGCTGCTTCCTCGTCCTCTGTCCCGACCTCGGGCTCCGGCGCAAACCCTTCCAACCGAACGGCAAGCGCTTCCAATTCGTCGCCGTCTGTGAAAGCGGACATTACCGGCCCCGCGACAAACAACAGCTGCGCGCCAAGAAACGCCAGCGGCGTGCCCGGCCGCAATAGGTCATCGAATAGCTCGCCCAATCCCAATTCGGATATTCTTGCCAGCACGCGTTGCTTCATTACAGTGACATTTTACAGTGTGGCAGAATCACGGTCAAATCTGGCGCAGTTGAGAGGGCGATCTAAGAGATGAAATTGGGCCGTGGGATAATAGGCAATTCCACAATCCGCATTCGTAATTCGGCATTCGACGATGCTCAGTCTGGAACGCACACTGCTCGATTATGATCTGCAACTGCTGCGCGCGATCGCCGAGACGGCCGGCGTGGAGTTGCAATCCGGCAACGCGCGCGCCGCTGCGCTCGAACTGGCTGCCGTTCTTTTGGAACCTGAAACAGTACGCTTGCAGCTGGTCGGCCTACCGGACGGAGCGCGCGACTTGCTCGCCCGTCTCCACGAGCAGGGTGGGCGGGCGCCCGTGGGCGCGTTCGTGCGCGAATATGGCAATGTTCGGCCTTTGGGTCCGGGCGCGCGCATGCGCGAAGCGCCGCACCTGCAGCCCGAAAACGATGTCGAGGTGCTCTGGTATCGAGCATTACTCGGTCGCGCCTTTGCCGATGAAGATGGCAGCCCGCAAGAGTACTTCTATATCCCAACTGATCTACTGCCGCTGTTACCGGCTCGCACCCAAACGCCGCACGTTGCAGAGTTGGACGCGGCCAGCACGGTAGAAATCTCAGATTTCACGCCCGCGCGCTCGACGCTTGTGGATGATGCCTGCACGCTGCTGGCATACCTGCAGCGCGATGGCCTGCCTAGC
This sequence comes from Anaerolineales bacterium, assembly GCA_046753805.1. Classification (GTDB taxonomy): domain Bacteria; phylum Chloroflexota; class Anaerolineae; order Anaerolineales; family JBHHUI01; genus JBHHUI01. Next base: position 2,212 of record JBHHUI010000149.1, on the reverse strand, counting down.
GACGCCGGCGGCGTACTGCCAGAGGCAACGCGCGCGGCGCTGGCTCCGCACCTGCAACAGCCGGCCGCGCTGGATCTGATCTGGCAACTGGCGCGCGAGCGGCGCTGGATCACAGGCGAGGCAGCCACGCTCGACGCTGCGCGCGTGCGCGCCTTCCTTGAAGCCGCCCGGGGGGCCCAGTTACAAATTCTCGCCGAGACCTGGCGCGATTCCATTAGTTGGTACGACCTGTTGCATGTTCCGGGCCTCGTCTTCGACACCGCGCACACCGGCCTGCCCGACCCGCAGCGGGCGCGGGCAGCTGTGCTCGCCGTGCTTCGCCAAGCACCCGGCGGGCAATGGTCCAGTGTGGCGGCGGTGGTGCGTCATATCTACAAGCAGCAGCCGGATTTCCAGCGGCCGGGCGGCGACTACGATTCGCTTTACGTGCGCGATGCCCGTACCCGAGAATTCCTGCGCGGGTTCACCCACTGGACGCGTGTTGATGGCGCGCTCGTGCGTTTCCTGATCACAGGCCCCCTGCACTGGCTGGGGTTGTGTGACATTGCGCCCGGGGTGAATCCCACAGAGGCAGACGCGGAGACGGCCTTTCGACCGACGCCGATGTTTGCGGCGCTGGTCGGGCGCGGCGCGTGGGACATCGCCGAGCCGAAAACGCCATTGCAGGCATACCCTGACGGCCGGCTGGTAGCCGCACGCGCAACGAGTCGCTACGACCGCTTTCAGGCCGCCCGCATCGCGGAATGGAATCCGCGCCGGGATCAGGAGCGTTACAGCTACCAGATCACCGCCAACAGCCTGCAGCGCGCAGCCGAGGACGGCATTGCGTTGCGCCATGTGCGGGCCTTCCTGAAACGTGCAACCGGCGACGCACTGCCGCCTAAACTTGAGACGGTACTGCAACGGTGGGACGCACGTGGCGTGGAGGCGAAACTGCGCTGGGCGTATGTGTTGCAGGTGCGCTCGGAAGAAGTCATGGAACAGCTGCGCAGCAACGCACACACGCGTCAGTATCTTGGCATGGCGCTCGGGCCGCTCGCCGTCGAAGTGAAGGCGCGCGACTGGCAGAAGCTGCAACGGGCGCTGCTCGAACTGGGTATCCTGTTGGCGCGGGATGACTGAACTGGTACGCAGATGGATACAGATGAGTCTACTGCAAAAAGGCAGGGTACAGGTGACTCGCTTTCAGTTGTTCAGAAGTATGTCAGCAGATTGAGCAGATGGAACGGATAAATCGGGTTTTGCCTGCAAATATTCGCCAAATCTGTTCCACCCAGTCGCGGCGCCTGGACGCGGTCCGCTTCATCGGCTTACTTTTTTAGTGAAGTCATAACGGCACTTAGGCATGCAAATTGACCTGCTGATCCATGCGACCATTTGATCGCGCAGTTGAGCACTTTCGGGCGGCGTTCGCGCAGCGGGAGCCGGAATTTGTCGTGCGCGCGCCCGGGCGCGTGAACTTGCTCGGCGCGCACGTAGACTACAACGACGGCTTGGTATTGCCGGTTGCCATCGACCGCGCCGCGTATCTGGCAGTGGGACGCTGCCCGGGCGCGCGCGTATCGATTGCCGCGCCCGACCTGGGCGAGTCGTGCGCCTTTCGATTAACCGAATTGGGTGCACGCACGAATGTAACCGGAAGCCCACTGCCGGCCTGGGCGCGCTATCCGGCCGGCGTAGCATGGAGGCTGCAACAGCGCCGGTTGTCGGTGGCGGGTATGGATGCGGTGCTGACATCCGATGTGCCAATCGGCGCCGGGTTGAGCTCGTCGGCGGCCGTGGAAGTGGCGTTCGCGCTGGCCTGGCAGCAACTCGCCGGGTGGACGCTGCCCAATATGGATCTGGCGCAGACCTGTCGGTGCGCGGAAAATGAATACGTCGGCGTCAACTGCGGGCTGATGGACCAGTTTGCGAGCCTGTACGGTCGCGTTGGGCACGCACTCTTGCTGGACTGTCGGTCGCTTGAATGGGAGGCGATAGCATTACCGGATCACGTGACCGTCGTGGTTGCCGATACGGGCGTGCGGCGGGCGCTGCGCACGTCGGCGTACAATCAACGGCGGGCAGCCTGCGAAGAAGCGGTTCGCCGGCTGCAATCGCCGCTGCCGCACATCCGCGCGCTGCGCGACGTGTCGCCAGATGACCTCAGGCGGCACGGTCACATTCTGCCGGACGAGGTCCGCAAGCGCGCGCAGCACGTCGTGGGTGAAAT
>JBHHUI010000148.1:0-6673 GCA_046753805.1 Anaerolineales bacterium | reverse complement strand
CACTCATCCGGGCGGCGAAACCTCGTACAGATAGATCGCCGGGCCTGAGCGGTCGGCGTCCGGCGCGAATGTCTTCAGCAGCCGCAGCTCGGGATCGCCTTGCAGATTCTGGTATGCAGCCTGTTGCAATTCAAAAGAATAGTGCAAGAGATTGTCCGGCGCGTGTGGATTCGGCTGATCGTAGACTTCCAGTTCTGTGGACGAAAGCAGCACATACCGGACTCCTGCACGCGCGAGTTCAGCGCCGGAGAGAAAGTCCACTGTGTAGAGATCGGTGACCAGCGGGTCCGCGCCATATTGCGCCTCTACTGCCGGCGACGGCCACGTCGGTTCCGCCTCTGGGTCCTGCAGATCGACCATCCAGTATGTGGCGTGGTCGGCGGCGTAGGCCTGCAACGCCGTTGCCACCGGCGGGGGTATTTCCCCGACCGCCCGGAATGGTTGCCGCGCGTCGAGCAGCTGCGGCAAGTAGGCATAGTTGTAGTAGCTGAACGCAATCCCAGAGCCCCACGGCAGTTCTCGCTCGATCCAGCTTCGGGCAAGCGCCCGTGTATCCGGCCGGAACCAGTCGGAAGCCAGCCCAATCACATTGTTCACCGGCGCTGCGAGCAGAGCTGCGCCCACCAGCGCCGACAGTCCAGTAGAGAGCCGCATGCGCGCTGCAATTGCAAGCCCCACCCGCGCAGTCAGCACGGCAAGCAGCGGCAGGCCGGGCAGGAGATAGTGCACAAGCGGCACGGCCGACGCCAGCCCGAAGAACCCGATTGCGGCCAGCGGCCACGCGACCAGGATCAGGTCGGCCGGCGTCCGTTGCCACAGTGCATAACCCAGTCCGAGGACGGAGAGCACGACCAGCGGCCAACCCCACTCGCTCGCCAGCGCGCTGAATACCCACACAACCGGGACCGGCAGCGGCGCGCCGGGCCAGCCCAATTGCGCATGAAACAGGCGCGTGTATTCAAACGAACGGATGAGCGCACGCAATAGCAGCAGGGGATCGCCCAGCCAGCGAGCCGGCTCCGCCAGCAAGAACACAAAGCGCCCGAGCGCAAACGGGTCGCCCAGCGCAAACCCTTCCACGACAGCAATGCCAAGCAGGGCAATGCGGCCGTCGAGCAGGACGCGCCGCCACGGCAGCCCTTCGTTTCGCACGCGCAGCGCGTGCCCGACCAGCAAGACGCCCAGCCCGAGAACACCATAGTATTTCGTTGCAATCGTCAGCCCCGCCAGCAAGCCGCCGAACAAATACGGGCGCTGGTTCCGCCCAGACGCGATATTCGCCGCGACGTAGACCAGCCCGACTGTTTCAAGCCCCAGCAGGCTATCCGGTTTGGCAATACGGCTATGGAACAGCAGCGTTCCGGTCAATACCGACAGAGCCAGCGCCGCCCACGCCACACCGCGCCCGTACCAACGTCGGGCAAACCGATAGACCAGCAGCAGCGTCGCGCTGCCCCAAACGGCTGCGAGCGCGCGCGCAATGAAGAAAAACGGGCCGGGCGCGACAAGAAAGCGGAAGTAAAACTCGCTCACGCTGGACCACGCGCCGCCGATGCTGCCCGCAATGTAGTAAATCAGCAACCCCCAGCGCGCCAGATACAGCGCGAGAGGCGGATAGGCAGCGATGAGCGCCGGGTCGGCCAGCCAGCCCGCAATCCCCCCAGCCTGCGGCACCACGCCGCGCATGACGAGCAGCTCGTCCAGATCGTACGTGCCGGGCAGTCCGGCACCGATGACGCCGAAGCGCGTGACAATCGCCAGTACGATCAACGCCCCGCTGATCCACGCCGGTCGCCAGCGCAGCGCCCAACGCACGGACCGCCCACCGATCCGAATCAGAGCAACACCTCCCGGCCTGTACGGGCAGATTCGAGCAGGGCCAGCACAAGCTGCAGCGAATTGCGCGCCTCGACGCCGGTCACCTCCGGAGCACGGTCCTCCTGCACAGAGCGCACCATCTCGCGGATTACGGCGCGGTGGCTGTAGCCGTACACAGTGGGAGGATCGATTTCCTGTCGCGTTAGCATCTCCCGCTCGTGCTCCAACTCGCCGGCGACTTTCCAGAAGGCAATGCGGTTGAGCGCGGGGCCGCCAATCTTGACCGAACCGCGCTCGCCAAAGAGCGCCAGCGAGCCTTCGAGGTTTTCGGGATAGGTCAGGGTAGAACCTTCAATCGTCGCGAGCGCTCCGCTCTTGAAACGCACGACGCCGACGCCGGCATCGTCGGCTTCCATGCGGTGCGCGAGCGTGGCCGTGTAGGCGAACACAGAGTGCACCCCGCCGAGAAACCATTGCAGCGCGTCGATATGGTGGATGGACTGGTTCAGCAGCGCGCCGCCGTCCATCGCGCGTGTGCCGTGCCAGCCGTCTTCGTAGTATTCCTGCGGCCGATACCAGCGCACCGTCGCTGCACCGAGCAGCAGCCGACCCAACCGGCCAGCGTCCACCGCACGCCGCAGGTCCTGCACCGGCGGGTTGTAACGGTTTTGCATCACGACGCTCAGTTTGATGTTCGCTGCAGCGCAGGCCGCGATAAGTGCATCGGCATCCGCTAGATTCAGCGCCATCGGCTTTTCGACGAGCACGTGCTTGCCCGCAGCCGCTGCTGCGCTGCCCATCTGGGCGTGCAATCCGCTCGGCGTGCAGATCGTCACCACGTCGAGATCGGGGCGGGCGAGCAGCGCGTCATAATCCGGTTCGACCGCACATCCGTAGTCTGCGGCGAAGCGCGCGGCGCGGGCGGGCACGCTGTCGGTCACCGCAACGAGTTGCGCGCCGGGGAGTTCCACCAGCGATTGCGCGTGGCGCGGTGCGACACGCCCGCAGCCAACCAGGCCGAACCGGATCGTTTCTAGCCCCATTGCGCGCGCAACCACATTTCCAGATTAATCCAGCGCCACAGATGGCTGTGGTTCAGGTGTGCATCCGCCAGCGCCCGATCGATGCGTGCGCGCATGCCATCCACACGCAGGTACGGCGCGACGCGCGCGTTGGGGCCAGCGAGCAGTGCGATAATACGCTCGCGGCCATGACGCAGCCAGGCGCCTTCCGGCGCGGGGAAGCCGACTTTGTCGCGCCGCCAGCGTACGGCGTCGGGCACGCGCCCGACGGTGGCCGCTCGCAGGACCCATTTGCTCCAACCAGCGCGGAATTTGAACTCGGCGGGCAGCCGCAGCGCAAACTCCACGAGGCGATAATCCGTAAAGGGAACGCGCGCCTCCAGCGAGAAGGCCATGGAATTGCGGTCTTCGTAGCGCAGCAGCTTGGGCAGCGAAAACTGCAGCGTGTCGGCGCGCAGGCGATGGTTGAGCGTGCGACGGCGGAGACCGGCCTGTGCGGGCCAGCGCCGGTGTGCGTTGCGCGCGGCGAAATCGGGCGCGAGGGCCGCAAACGCGGCGCGGTCCCGGCGGCGACGGAGGGCGGCCTGCACCGCCCCCGGGGCGGCTGCATAGTACAGCGCGCGTCCCACTTCCGACAGCAGCCGGTCGCCACGGTGGGCCTGAGCCAGCGCCGCCGCTGCGCGCCCCGCCCGCCACAACTCGGCCTGGTACAGCGCTGCGTAGTTGTCATAGCCGCCGAGCAGCTCGTCGGCGGCCTGGCCGTCGAGCAGCACGGTCACACCCGTCTGGCGCGCGAGGCGCATGACCGCCCACTGCGAAAAGACCGTCGCACCGGCGACCGGCTCGCCCTGCGCCGCAACCAGGGCCGGCAACGCCTCCCAGAACTCGGCAGCCGACGGCGATATTTGATACGACTCGGCCCCCGTCGCCTCGCAGACCTGTGCCGCATACGGGCGCTCGTCGAAGGCGGCATTGAAATATGCGGTGAACGTTTTCTGGCGCGGGCCGGTGACGGCCTCGGACACTGCGCCGGCGCGCATCGCATCGGCAAGGAGCGCGACGACGCTCGACGAATCCAGCCCACCACTCAGACAGCTGCCCAGGGGCACGTCGGTGCGCAGCCGCAGGCGCACGGCGTCTTCCAGCAGCGCGCCGAACTCGGCCACGGCGTCGGCCTCCGAAAGTGCGTCGCCCGCTTCCTCCGGCGGATGCCACCAGCGGCGCAGGGCGAAATTGTCCAACTCGACCAGCGCGAAATGCCCGGGCGGAAGCTGCCGGACGCCTTCGAAAAACGTTTCGTGGTTGTGGTCCAGATCAGCCCAGGCGAGGTAATCGTAGATCGCGTTCCCATTCGGCGGCGCGGCCCGATAGTGTGTGAGCGCCTGCGGTTCGGAGGCAAACGCGAAGGCCGACCCATCCCGGCGGTAGTAGAACGGTTTTACGCCCAGGCGGTCGCGCGCGCAGAAGAGCTGCCGGGCGGCGCGGTCCCAGAGCGCAAAGGCAAACATGCCGTTGAAGCGTTGCAAGCATTCGACGCCCCACGCGCGATACGCCGCGAGCACGACTTCCGTGTCCGTCTCCGTGCGAAAGGCATAGCCCTGCCCCGCAAGTTCGGCGCGCAGCTCGCGGTAATTGTAGACCTCGCCGTTGTAGGTAATCCACAGGCCGCCGTCGGCGTAGCACATCGGCCCGTGGCCGGCAGGCGAGAGGTCAATGATCGCCAGCCGCCGGTGCCCGAATGCCAGGTCATGTCCCGGCGCGGACGCGCCCAGTTCCGGCACTTGGAGCGCCGGGTGCGACTCGCGCCCGCGTGCGGGAAAGGCGGTCTGCTTTCGGACGTTCACGAGCAAATAACCCTCATCATCCGGCCCGCGATGGCGCAGCGCGGTCGTCATCCGCTCGAGCGCGGCGAGGTCGACCGCCGCGCCGTCCAAATTCCAGATGCCGGTTATGCCACACATTGGGAGTTCGTCACGCGCCCGTCATACCATCGCGCCGCAGCGCACGCAATAAGAAAATTGCCAGTGACCCTGCTATGACCGCGGCCGTGACCGCTGTTCCCACACCCGCCCCCAGCAGCCCGAAGTCGCGCACGAGCAGCACGCCCCCAGAAAAGGTGAGCAGCGCCCCCGCCAGTTGCGCGGCAAAGATGGCGTCCGGCCGTTCGAGCGCTTTCAATGCAACATAGCCGCCGCCCGCCAGCGCTTCCAGGATCACGGCCGCCCCCAGATACGGCACCAGCCAGGCGAACTGCGCGTACGCGCCGCCGTAGAGCAGGCGTATCCCCCAGCGCGCCACGGCGAGCAGCGCCAACACATATACAATTGCAAGTATGAGGTTCAGCGCCGACAGGCGCGGAAGCACGCGCCTCACATAGGCGTCTCCAAGCGCTGCCCGCCTGGTTGAAAGCCACGGCAGGAACAATTGTCCGAGGGCGGCGACGACTTTTTGCAAAGGGAATACGAGTATCTGGAGCGCGCGAAACACGCCCGCCGCCTCCAGACCGCCCAGCAGCCCGACGACGGGCAAGTAGGCGGTGGAACTCAGCCAGTTTACCAATGCCGACCCCGTAGCCCAGCGGCCGTACGCCCAGTGGTCGCGCAACACTTCGCGGAGCTGGACTTCCCGGCTGCGCGCCCCGGAATGCAACCGCCGCCAGACTGTGACGGATGCAAAGATGCTCGCCGCCGCCATGGCCAGCAGCGCGCCCGCCGGAGAGAGCTGGCCGGTACTAGCCAGCACCCACAGCACCACGCCGACGCCGGCTGCATACATGGCGCTCGTGCGCAGCGCCAGCCGGGGCTGCATTTCCACATAACACTCCTGGCGCACGAGCCAGAACAGCAAGATCGCAGGCGTGGCGATCGCCAGCGCGAGCAGCGCGGGCACCAGCGGCGGCGACCAATGTTGCGCAATCACTACACCGACGGCAACTACGACGACGAATATCAGGCCCAGCCCCACATGCAGCAGCGCAGCGGCGCGGAAATATGCCGGCCTCCGGTTGCGGTAGCGCGCCGGCCCGACGACGCCCAGCGGCTCCAGCAATAGCGCGCTGTGAAATCCCGACAGGAAAAGGAAGGCGGCGAACGCGAGCGCGAAGACGCCGTATGCATCCGCCGGCAGTGTGCGCACGAGCAGGAGGTTGAGGCCCAGACTCGTCCCGGACACGACCGCCTGATCGGCCACGCTGTACCCGACGCGCGGGCCCCAGATTACCAACGGAGCGGCACTTGTGGGTTGGCCATCTCTTGTAGTAGCAGCCATCTCAGGAGTCGCCGTCCTCTGCACCGTGTAACTCGAGTGCAACAAGCGTCTCGTCCCGATAAGCTTCCGGCAAGCCGGCGGCGGCCGCCGGCACGCGGTCGGCGTCAAAGACAATATAGCGCGCGCCGAATTCCTCACCCAACCTTCGCAAGGTCGCGCCAGACAGGTTGTAGTACCCGGAGCTGTCGAAGGAATGCCGATCGAGTGTGCGCACGCCGATCAGGTTCAGGCGCGCCTGCCCTTCTGCAAACGCCGGAGCGTCAAAAACGAGTTGGTTGATATCGGTCAGCATGATGAACACCCCGCGCTCCGCCGCCAGTCGGAAACGGGCGAAACGCTCGTCGTTTGGCGGAATGACAAACAACGCGCCGGCCGGCGTCTCCCGCCGCGCCCACGCCGTCATACCTGCTATGGACGGGTCGGGCGTGGAGAAGTAAACGCTTGCAGCAATGTCGGTGACCGGGCGCGGACGCAACAATGCCGGCGCGCGCGTCCACAAATATGCGACCATGACGCTAGCCATACATACTGCGCCGGCCGTCGCAAGATTGCGCCAGACGCCCGGA
>JBHHUI010000147.1:0-6707 GCA_046753805.1 Anaerolineales bacterium | reverse complement strand
GCCGTCGCGCTGCAGCCGGACGGCAAGATCGTCGTGGCGGGGTACAGCGATAACGGCACCAACAATGACTTCGCGGCCGTGCGCTACGACGGCGGATTGACCGCCGGTGGCTCGGCCAACGTCACCGCCTCCGTCAGCCTGACCGCGCTGGAGGCAATTCTGGGGCTGTTTGCCCATAATATCTCGTTCCCCACCGTCGTACTGCTCGGCGCCGACCAACTCGTCGACGCCGCCGACTACGCCTGGCAGGCGAGCGACACGAGCGCCGCCGCCGCGGGCTGGCACGTCACGCTCAGCGCGAACGACTTCTCCGATGGGGGCAGCGGTTTTATCGCCGTCAGCGGTTTCACTGTTGATATGGCGAACACCGCCATCAGCACGGTGAGCGGCAACACGCCGCCGACCAGTCAGGTGGCGAGCAGCACGGGGCTAAGTTCGGGCGGCGTCACCCTGCTCTCGGCGGCCATCGGGAACGGTCTCGGCACGTACAACTTCGTGCCGCACTTCCAACTGCTCGTGCCCGGCGCAACGACGGCCGGCGATTACAGCACGACGGTCACGGCGACGATCATCAGCGGGCCGTAAACCTCACCCTCCCCCCGGCCCGCTCCCTCTCCCTGCAAGGGAGAGGGAGGGGGTGGCCTCGCGCAGCGAGCCGGGGGTGGGTGAGGGCGAAAGAGCATCATCATGTCCACCAAACTCACACGCACACTCGCAAGTTTTACGCTCGTCGCCGGGCTGCTGGCGGCGGCCGCCCCCGTCTTCGCGCAGGGCGGCGGGTCGTTCAGCCTGCGGCCCGACCCGTCCGTCACGACTTCGATTAACGGCGGCTACTTCGAATACGCGCTGCAACCGGGCGCGGTCGTGGACGATGCGGTACTGCTCGTCAATACAGGCTCCGAACCGGTTGACCTTGTGCTCTACGCCGCCGACGCGCGCACGGCCGACAACGGCGGCCTCGCCTTCCCCGGCGGCGCAACGGACGCGCCGCAGCGCGCCGGGGCGTGGCTCAGTCTGACGGCAGATACGGTATCCCTGCAACCCGGAGAAACGCGCACTGTGCCCTTCACTTTTGCGGTCCCGGACGGCGTCGCCGGCGAATTTGCCGCCGGCATCGTGGCGCAGCCGGCGGCGGGCGCGACGGCAGATGCCGAAGGCAGCCAGTTCGCCGTCGCCATACTGCAGCGGGCGGCCGTGACCGTGGTCGCTGCCGTGCAGAGCGACGCGCCGCTCGCGCCGAAGATGGAGATCGCAGCGCTGGCGGCCGAGGCCAACGGCGAGCGGCAGCTCGTCAACGCGACGCTGCACAACTCCGGTCAGGTCGGCCTGCGCCCGCAGGGGATGCTCACCGTGACCGACGACGCGGACACCATCGTGCGCGCTGTGCCGGTCGAGCTGGGTTACTTTCTGGCGGGGGACGAGATCGGCTATCGCATCGGCATCGAGCCGCCGCTGCCCACGGGCGACTTCAACGTCACATTTGAGCTGACCTATGACGGTGGGCAGGCGGCCCACACCGCGCGGCTGGCGTTGACTGAGCCGAACTTCGAGGGCGAAGTGGTCGAATTCGACGCGCCCGTGACTGCGCAGAGACCGGCAAGCGCCGGCGTTTCGATTGAAGTGTGGGCGCTCGTCGGCGCAATGCTCCTGTTGGCAAGCCTTGTGCTGCTACAGACCGCCCGGCTCGCGCTGTCCAGCGGGCGACCGAAACACCGGCCGACGCCGCGCCGCAGAAGGTAAACCATGCGTGTCGGGTTGCGTTCGGCCGGGGCGGCGCTGCTCTTCGCAGCGGGGCTGTTGGGACTGGCGGCGCGGCTGCCGTCCCCGGCGACCGCCGATTCGCACCCGACCAGCACGCCGGACATCAGCCCGACGCCAACGATAACGGCAGCAGCCAGCGAGACGCCCGCGCCATCGCCAACCGCGAGCGCGATCTGGACAGAGACGGCGAGCTTCGAGCCGACACAAACGCTCGCGCCGAGCGCGACGGAAGTTCCGGCCAGCGCCACTGCCGGCGCAACCGCCACAAAACCCGCTACTGAAACTGTTTCTGCCCTTGAAACAGCCACTGCGATTGCGACCGACGGAAGCGCCTCCCCTCCCGCGAGTGCAACGCTCTCGCCGACCGAATGCGACGCGACCACAACATCCACGCCGACCCGGACTCCAACTGCAACGGCGACTGTGTCTGGCAGCGCCGCCACCGCAGCGGCCACAACCATGCCCACCGGCGGCGCGCCCGCGACCACCCCGACCGACTCTTGCTCGCCGGCCGCCGACGCGCACACGCCGACGCCCACAGCCACTGCAACTGCGACACCCACACCCGCCGCCAGCGCGTCACCCACGCCGTCGAGCAGCCCGACGCCGACTGCGGAAACGGTCAGGCCGACCGCGACGGCGCGCGGAACGAGAGCTGTTGCCGGGCCGACCGGTTCGCCAACGCCGACGGAGACGTTCGTCGCAACTGCAACGACCACGTTGCCCCCGACCGCCACGGTGCAACCCCTGGGCGGACTGTCCATCATCGCCCACGCGCTGGAATTCCCACCCCTTCAGGTGACCGGGTCGGACGCTGTGGCTGCAGCCCCGGCTGCCTGGGTTGCCGGTAACGAGTCCGGCGCGGACACGGGCTGGCGTGTGACGCTCATCGTGAGCGACTTTGTCGACTCGCGCGGCAATGTGATCCCGGCGAGCAGCTTGCAGGTACAGATTCTGGCGGACGACGTGAGAACCTTGCGCGGATCGGGCGGCGCTGTCAGCGCCGTGCAGCAACTGACCGCCGCAAGCCCGAACGGGATCACTATCCTGTCGGCCGCGCCGGGCAGCAGTATGGGCGTATTCGAGTTCAGACCTCGGTTTGTGTTATTCGCGCCCGCCGGCGCGGCCCCCGGCGATTACAACGCCAGTGTCGAGGTTGCGATCCTTGCCGGGCCTTGAGCGGCATCCGATCGCATTCGGGCAGCGCCGCGCGTGCTATTCGCGCCTTTCGTGGATGACTTGAGCGCCTGTCCCGGCGGGGATATCGGTTGGGGCAGAGGGAGAAGTGCGTGGGCTATGCCCGCACCTGCGCGCGCAGCCGCACGACCCAGCCTGTCAGCGGCACGAGCAGCGCGCCCAGCAGCGCCAGCACCGGCGCGAGGCTCTTCTTCGCCGGCCATCTGACCCACGCCGGCAACCGCTGCGGCCAGTTGCGAACCGGAATCGGCATCGTGCGCTCGCCTAGCTTTACGACGGCGGCGGCCCAGGTAAGTCCCGCGCCAAAGGAGACGAATGCCAGCGTGTCGCCGGGTTTGGTGCGTCCCTCTGCAATAGCCTCGCACAGCGCAATCGGGATCGAGGCTGCCGAGGTATTGCCATATTTGTGAATGTTGACAAACACTTTCTCCGGGGGGAGTTTCGCGCGCCGGGCGGCGCTGTCGATGATGCGTTTATTGGCCTGGTGCGGGATGAAGAGATCGATGTCGTCGGAGGTCAGCCCGGCCGCGGCGATGGCTTGTTTAAGCGCCTTGCCGAGGACGCGGGTGGCAAACTTGAAGACCGTATTGCCCTCCATGCGCAGATAGTGCAGCCCCTTGGCGAGCGTCTCCTCGCTTGGACGCAGCTTCGCGCCCCCGGACGGCATTATGAGTTTGTCGTACTTCGAACCGTCGGAGCCGAGCACGTGCGAAAGTACGCCGCATTTCTCATCTGTGGCCTGCACGATGACGGCGCCCGCACCGTCGCCAAACAACACCATCATCGAACGGTCTGTCGGGTCCACGAAGCGGCTGATTATTTCGACGCCGATCACGAGGATGGTGCCATACGTCCCGGCGGCGATGAACTGCTGCGCGGTGACCAGGCCGTAGACAAAGCCCGGGCAGCCGACCACCATCTGGAGCGCGGGAGTATCTTTGGCGCCCAGATTGTCTTGTACCTTGCTGGAAACCTGCGGGCAGAGGTGATCTGGCGTAGTCGTCGCAACAATGATCAGGTCGAGGTCTCGCGCCTGAATGCCGGCCACGGCCAGCGCCTCTCGGGCGGCCGCCGTCGCCATGTCCGACGTGTGTTCGTCCGGAGCGACGATGTGCCGTTCGCGGATGCCGGTGCGCTGGACAATCCACTCATCGGTGGTGTCTAACATCTGCTCCAGGTCCTGATTGGTCAGGACTCTCTCGGGTATGTATTTCCCCCAGCCGATGATATTGCCGTAGCGCTTTTCGGTCATGGATGCAAATCCTCCGCCTGTGATGAGCTTGTCCCGGAGCGGCCGGACAGTGCAGTTTCTTAGTATAACGCATGAATCGCGGGATCGTTGCTGTCGCCGGCCTTTTAATTCGGTGCGCATGAGATGGTGTACACACCATAGCGCCCCGCCTCTACATTTAGCCCCTGCCTCCGGCCAGCAGCGCGGCTTCCGGCGCGCGGCGCAATGCGAGCATCGCCCAGATGCCCAGCGCGGGCCCGATGGCCAACACCATGAACGCGAAGCGCCAGCCCACCAGGTCGACGGCCGGTGGAATAATGCGGATGCTGAACAATGTCAGCAGGAAACCGAGGCTGGTCTGGAGCGTCAACGCGCTGCCCATGTACTCGGGGGGACTGAGTTCGCTCACGCAGGCCGAGAACTGCGCCGAGTCCGCCACCACCGCAAAGCCCCAAATCAGGCTCACTCCAACCAGCAGCCACGGGTTCGCGCCAAAGAGCGCGCCGATCGTCAATGCACATACGCCGCTGACTGCCATGCTGCCAATCGTCAGCGTCGTACGCCCCATGCGGTCGGCCAGCACCCCCGCCAGCAGGCTGCCGACTCCGCCAATAGCGATCACCGCGAAGGCGGCTACGGCCGCCCATGACGCCGCCACGCCGACCAATTCAAAGCTGAATAGCAGGAACAGCGGTATCCACGCCCACATGGCGTACAACTCCCACATATGGCCCAGGTAGCCAAAGTTCGCCAGCCTCACGCCGCGTTCAGTGAGCGCCTGCAGTGCAAAGCGCGGATTGAAGCGCGCCGACTTCGCCCGGTACGGCCCCTCGCGCACACCGACAATCGCGATTATGCCGCCCAGCAGCGCCAGGCCGGACGCCGACCAGACGACCGTTTGCCACGGCAAATCTCCAAAGCCGTTGATCAGGTGTGGGGCGGCGCTACCCACCGTCAGCGCGCCTACCAGCAGCCCGATCCCGAGACCCCGATCGGCCTTGGTCCACGTCGCCATCAGTTTCATACCGACCGGGTAGACGCCAGCCAGCAGCATGCCGGTAGCAAAGCGCAGCGCCAGCGCCGGGCCGAGGCTGTTCACAAATGCCGGGATGAGGGCGTTTGCCACTCCAGCCATAAGCGCCGACCCGGCGAAGAACCGGTGCGCGGGAATGATGTCGGCCAGGTTGAAGACCGCCGAGATAAGCGTGCCGGCTACGAACCCGACCTGCACACTCATCGTCAGCCAGGCTTTCCCGCCGTCGCTCAGGCCCCATACTTTCGTCAAGTCCGGCACGACGGCCGAGGCCGAGAACCACAGCGAGATGCCGAGCAGTTCGGCCAGTGCGAGCAATAACAATGTGCGCCATTTGGTTGTCATAGGCTGAAGTGTAATGGCAAATGGCAAAACGCAAATAGCAGATAGCCTACAATCCGCCACGCGCCGGCCGCCACAGAGTTGACACTCGCTCACAACCATATTAGATTCTCAGCATCCCACAACAGAGGTGATCCCCATGAGCGAGCAAGAACCCGATTCCATCGGTGAAGTCAGCGAAGCTGAAATCGCAGTTCACTGGCAGGAAGAAGAGTATTATTACCCTTCGGAAGAGTTCAAAGCGCAGGCGAATATGACTGATGCGGGGATATTCGAGCGCTTTAGCCTCGACAATTTCCCCGAGTGCTTCGTCGAGTATGCCGATCTACTGACCTGGTACAAACGTTGGGACACCACATTGGATACCAGCGCTGCGCCCAGTTGGAAATGGTTTGTTGGCGGTGAGATCAACGCCAGCTACAACTGCCTCGACCGGCACCTCAAACAGCACACGAACAAAGCTGCGATCATCTGGGTACCCGAGCCGGAAGAGGAACCCCATGTCGTGCTAACCTACCAGGAGTTGTACGTGCGGGTGAACGAGTTCGCTGCGTTGCTGCAGGATTTCGCCGGCCTCAAACAAGGTGACCGCGTCACAGTGCATATGCCCATGGTGCCGGAGTTGCCGATCACCATGCTGGCCTGCGCCCGGCTGGGCGTGGTGCACTCGGTCGTGTTCGGCGGTTTCAGCGGCAAGGCTTGCGGTGAGCGCGCCGCCGATTCGGGCAGCAACGTCCTGATCTACATGGACGCCTACTATCGCAATGGCGCGTTGCTCGACCACAAAGTGAAGGCCGACGAAGCCGTGAAGGCCGCGGAGGCGGAAGGTCAGCACATCGACAAGGTGCTGATCTGGCAGCGCTATCCCGGCCGGTACTCCGCTGAAGAGCCTGTGATCGAGGGGCGCGACTTCTTCGTCAACGACCTGCTTAAAGATTATCGCGGCCGCCGCGTTGAGCCGGTACCGGTAGCGGCAGAAGCGCCGCTCTTCCTGATGTACACGAGCGGCACGACCGGTCGCCCCAAAGGTTGCCAGCACGGTACGGGCGGGTACCTGGCCTACGCGGCCGGCACCTCCAAGTACGTGCAGGACATTCACCCGGAAGATGTGTACTGGTGCATGGCAGACATCGGCTGGATCAC
>JBHHUI010000146.1:0-6760 GCA_046753805.1 Anaerolineales bacterium | reverse complement strand
GCGCAGCAAACGCAGGCTGACGGGCAGGCTTTCGATGCGCTGCAGGCCGTATTCCAACGCGCGCACGTAGTTCAACACTTCGTGCGCATCGGCCTCCGGCGGCGCGGGCGCAAAACCCGGCAAGGCGAACTGGCCGGCCTCGTAAGCGAATAGGTTGGCAAGATCGGTTTGCGTCCCTTCGATTCGTGACGACATCACCGCCTCGCGCCGGATGAAGGGCGCGATCAGCAGATGCGGATTGGGCAGGGCGCGCGCCAGTCCGGCCAGTTCGCCCAGCGCGCGGTCGGCCTCGGAGAGCCGCCTCGGTAGCTCGCCCTCAAATGGCAGCGCAGGCGGCAACGGGTTCGGCACGAAGGCCCAGTATTTGCCTTTGCTCGGTCCGGCGCGGAGGACGCGCCCCGCCGAGCTATCTTTGAAGGCCTCGGGGTTCACGCGGTGTTCTCCCCCGCCATCATCAGCCGCTTGAAGAGTGGATCGAGCGAGGCTATGCCCGGTGTGGGTGTGTCGCCATTGATCAGGATTTCGTCCCAGGTTTCGCCATCCGCCTCCAGTTCTGCGATCTTGGCCTCCAAGAAGGCGCGCTCTGTTTCAGGTTCGTGTTCAGCCATATCGCGCCAGAGCACCAGGATGCGGCGCCGGCCCTCGCGGTCAGTCGCTTTCACGGCGCGGTATTCGGGGAGCGTGTCGAGACCTCCGAGATTTGGCAAATCTCGGAGGTCTGCTTGCACAGGATTCCACGGCTCGTATTTGCGCACGCGCAGGCCGTAGAGGTAGTTGAAGGTCTCAACCACGTCCACCGGCTTGCGCACCGCGCCGTCGTCGGTGAGCGCTTCGAGCGTGTAGGCGAAAGGGCGCGCCAGGTCGAACAGGAACAGTTCGCGGAAAAGTTCGGTCAGACGTTGCAGCGCATCCATGGCAGGGCCCCTCTATCGTCCACGGAAGATGGAGTCACAGCTTCGAAGTATGCCCCGGCCGCGCCAATTCGGAAAGGCGTGCGAAGCGCCGCCGGATTAATACGGCGGCAATGGCAGCGGCCGGCAAGCCCTCACTCCCCGAACTCCTGCAGCACGTCCGTGTAGACGCTCTCGGAAATCTGCCCACGGCGCAGCAGCTCGTCGAGGGCGTCGGTGCGAGCGCGGCGCAGCTCGCGCGCAACCATGCGGCGCTCGAGGTTGCCGTTCGACCGGAACGGCGACCCGGCGTCTTCCAGCATGTCGGCCTCCGCCTCCGCCGCCGCCAGCTTCTCATTCAACCCGGGCAAGACCTCCTCGAGCGCGGCGCGTGAGATCATGCCTTTGGCATGCAAGTACTTCAAATGGACTTCGGAGGCCTGCAGGCTGACGCGCTGCGCCCGCTTGCGTTGCATTTCCAGTTCGGCCGGCGTGTAGCGCACAAGTTGCAGCCGGCGTGCAAATCCGCGGATGGTGGTGGCCTGCACCAACAGGGTAAACACCACGACCCCGAACGCCATCAGCCGCAGCACCTCCCGCTCCGGTCCCAATGTCAGCGGCAGACTCAGGACGAGCGCCAGGCTGATTGCGCCCCGCAAGCCGCCCCACACGATCACGTGCCGCCAGCGCCAGCTAATGCGACCGATCCAGCCTAAGCTGTACACAATCACGGCCCGACTGACGAGCACGGCGACAATCGCCCAGACGATTGCCCGCCACGCACCCACCAACGCAGGCAGGTGAATCGTCAAGCCAATCAGCAAAAAGATGAGCGAGTTTGCCAGGAACGCCGCATGGTCCCAAAACCGGAACAGGATCAAACGGGTGGAGGGGCTCATGCCTCGGTCGGATTGCTGCCCCACCACCAGCCCGGCCGCTACGACGGCCAGCACACCGCTCACGTGCAGCCGGTCCGCGAGTAGATAGGCCCCAAACGCGACCACGATGGTGAGCGTTGTCTCGATGCGATAATCGTCTACGCGCGCAATGATCCACGCGGCGCCGACGCCCAACAAGAGACCGAGGCCGACTCCCATCACAGACACGCTTACGAACGCGCCAAAGCCGGCCAGCACCCCGCCGGACCCGGCCACTGCAAGGTCCAGCACGAGGGTGTAGAGCACGATCGCCGTGCCGTCGTTGAGCAGGCTCTCACCTTCGATCAGTTCGGTGAGGCGTTCGGGCAAACCCAGCCGGCGGAAGACCGCGACCACCGCCACCGGGTCCGTGGCTGCGATCAGGGCGCCAAACACGAGCGCCGCCGACCACGACAGACCTGCGCCCCACACGACCACTCCCGCGACGATAGGCGCAGCCACGACGACGCCGGGCACGGTCAACAGGCCGACCATGAGCATGTTTTTGCGCAGCACATGCAGGTGCAGGTTGGAGGCGGCTTCGAACACCAGCGGCGGCACAAACAGCGCCAGGATTACATCGGGCGTGAGTTCCGCCTGCGCCGGGCGCGCCAGCCCCAGCACCAACCCCACGACGACGAGCGCCACGGTAAACGGAATGTTGAAACGCTGTACGACGATGGCGACGACCGCCACCACCAGCAACAGCGCGATTACGTAGTTTTCAACGGAGAAGATCGCGGACACTTCGCCACACCCGAAATGAGACGCACGGCGTAACGGCCAATTACGCGCCGGTCAGTTCGGCATCGATCTCAGCTCGCAGTTCATTGTAAACAGCGGCCGTGATCATGCCATCGTTATGCAGCGATCGCAACTTGGTTCGCTTGGCTTGTAATATTTCGCGTTGGGTTGACGCCAATTCTTCGGCGCGGATGTCCGGTAGCCTTCCCAGGACCTCTGTGACCTGGCTTGAAAGTCGGGCGATCTCGTCGGTGAGTTGCGGCGCGACGGCGTCATAGCTCTCGTGCGTGAGCAGCCCCTGTTGGAGTTGGCTGGCGAGCAAATCTTTCGCGGAACGCGCCGCTGCGAGCCGAGCGCGCACGCGCTCATATTCAAGCTGTTGCGTCCCGACCCGCAACACGCCCAGCTTCCACAGCAAGGCGCGCATGGTGGTGGCCTGGACGAGCAATGTAAACAGCACAACGCCAAAGGTCATGTGCAGGATTACATTGCGCCCGTACAGATCGGGCAGCGTCAGCGCCAGCGCGAGTGCGATGCCGCCGCGCAATCCGCCCCACCACATCACGGTCTGCCACGCCGCCGGCACCCGGTTGGCGCCAACACGATTGAGAATCTGGTTCAGGCCATAGACCGACACGGCGCGCGCCGCCAGCACCGCGCCAATGGCAAGCAGTACTGGCAACCAGTCGGTTGCCAGTACTTCGACATCCATTTGCAAACCGATGAGCAAGAAAACAAACGAGTTCGCCAGGAATGTCACAAATTCCCAGATGTTGATGAGCACATTACGGGTGGTATGGCTCATGCCATATTGCTTGCCACGGTTGCCGATCATGAGTCCGGCGGCCACCACGGCCAACACGCCGCTGGCGTGGACGCGCTCCGCGAGGAGATACGCGCCGTATGCCAACACCGCGCTGAGGGCAGTCTCGATCAGATAGTCGTCGATCTGGCGGATGATGCGATAGAAGACATAGCCGAATATCAGGCCGATGACGAGCCCCACACTGGATACGCGCACGAATTCTGCAAGGCCGCTGGCCACACTAATCTCGGCCGGCTGCAGCGCAAATTCCAGCGCCAGCGCGAAGACAACAATCGCCGTGGCGTCGTTGAGCAGGCTCTCGCCTTCCACCAACAAGGCCAGCCGTTTGGAAATGCCAAGCTGCCGGAAAATCGCGGTCACGGCCACGGGGTCTGTGGCGGAGATCAATGCGCCGAATACGATCAGCGACGGCCAGGGCAGGTCCAGGAAGATGCGCAGAAAACCGGCCACCAGTCCGGTTGTCAGCAGCACACCCGCAATCGCCAGCACGACGACGGTCTGCCAGTTGGCGCGGAAGTCGTTGAACTCGATGTGAAGCGCAGCGTCGAACACAAGCGGCGGCAGCAGCAGAAACAGGATCAGCTCGCGCGCCAGGTCCGGCTGTAGTGTTTCCACGCGCGGCGCGAGCACCGTGATCAGTACGCCGACGAACACCAGGCCGACGGTATAGGGAATGCGAATCCGCTCAGAGACCCACGCCACCAATGCGGCGACGAGCAGCAGCCCGGCGATTACCCACTCCAGGTTTACGAGTTGACTTTCCATGCGCCTAGCAGGGTGCGCGCGTCAGAGTAGATAGCCTAACGCGCTTTGGCCTTCGCCTTAGATTCACGCCCGTCCACATCGCGCAGCTTGGGAGACTGACGGACCGGCTGCAACACAGTCTCGCGCAGCATGGAGGCCAGCACATTGCTGCGCCGCTTGACGATGATGACCGGACAATGCGCGCCATCCGCGACTTGTTGGGAGACATTGCCCAATAACAGGTTGCGGAACAAAGGCTCTTTCGTCGCACCGATCATGACCAGATCGCATTCCTGGGAGGCTTTTAAAATGCCTTCCACAGGCGAAGCCGCCCGCACGATGCGCTGCTCATAATCGAAGGTAACCCCCTCCGTGGCGCGCCGGAAAGCGCTGTTCGCAACGGCCTCGGTCGTCTGGCCATCTACACCGGGCAGCGCGACGTGCAAAAGCACAACTTTGGTGTCTTCGACCGTGTTGCGCGCCAGCGCGACCGCCATGCTCAACGCCAACCGCCCGTTGGGGCCGCCGGCCACCGGCACCAGGATGCAATTCAGCTTATCGAACGGCCGATAGCGCACAATGCCGATGTCCGCCGGCGGGTTCGCCACGATGGGATCGATCACCGAGCCGAAAAGCTGGTCGCGGGAGCCTGTGTAGCCGGGCCAGCCGAACAGCATCAGATCGCTGGCGTTCTCCGCTGTTGTCTTCATGATTGCTTCCGAGATCGAGCGCCCCAGCCGGATCATCGTGTGTACCGGCACGTCGAGCTGTTTGGCCTGTTCGATCACCTTCACTAAATAGGGCCGCCCTTCCTTCAAGAAGATGCGCCCTTCTGACAGCGTCAGATGCGGCGGGACTTTGATGACGTGCAGCGCCAGGACGCCGCCGTCGTTCTCCCGCGCCAGCGCGCTGCCGAGGCGGCCCAGCAGCGCGGCCTGTTGCTCATCCGACACCGGCAGCAGCACCGAATAGTCCACGGACACGAGCGCTTCTTCGTGCAACACTTCTTTGGGACGTTCGGCGGCTTCTTTGTCTTTAAAATAGCCCCAGTACATGAGCATCCCGGCTCCGATCCACCCAAGGCTGACCAGCCCGACGCGGCCTGTTTCGATGGCAAGAAATACGGCCAGCGCCAGGTTGGTCACAATGCCGATCACGGCCGGCCACGGATGGAACGGCACGATAAATCCGCGGTCCAGGTCGGGCCGCCGGTGGCGCAGCGTCATCAGTGTGATGTTCACCTGCGCGAACATCAGCAGGAACATCACGTCGGCTGCCGCCGCCACCTCTTCAATCGGCAGCGACAGCGCCATGGCGATGATCAGTACAGCCGAGATTCCCACCGCGTAATGCGGCGTGCGCATGCGGCTGTGGATGCGCCCGAAGACCGTCGGCAGGTTGTTATCACGTCCCATGGCGAACGATACGCGCGACGACGAATAGATGGTCGCATTCAGCGCGGACATGGTGGAGGCCAGCCCGCTGATCAGGACCAGGATGCCGCCGTACGGCATAAACTGCTCGGCCGCCCGCACGATGGCGATTTCTTTCGCCTGCGCCAGATAGTCCCACGTGGTCAGTCCGGCCGGCGGCGTCACCGCTCCAATCGCGACGAACGCCACGAGTACGTAGATGATGACGACGACGATGATGCTGGCAAAAATCGCGCGCGGGATGTTGCGCTTGGGGTCTTTGACCTCTTCGCCGCTCTGGGCGATGATCTCGTAGCCCTCAAATGCGATGAATGTGAGGCCCATCGCCACAAAGACTTCGCCAATACCATTGGCGAAAAAGTCGGTTGTGAACACCTCCGACCACTCTGGATTATGCGTCATGGCATACACGCCGAATCCGATGAACGCGCCCAGGATGATCACCTTGGCAATAGTGACGATATTGCCGACCAGTCCCGCTTCACTCGCGCCCCGGAAATTGATGTAGGCGAACAACGAGACGATGATCACCATGAATCCCAGCACCATGGTTTGCTCCGGCAGGAACAACGGCAGGCCGGTCAGCAGCCAGATTTCCAGCGCGAAGCGGCCAAAACCGAGGCCGTACAACGAGCAGGCCACGGCATGCGCAAACCAGCTCATCCAGCCGGCCAGGAAGCCCTGGGTGTTGCCCATGCCTTCCTTCACCCACAGGTAGCCCCCGCCCGCTTCAGGGAAGCACGAGCCTAACTCGGCGTAGGAAAGCGCCGTGAACGTCGTGACGATACCGTTCAGAAAGAATGCCAGCGTGAGCGCCGGCCCGGCATGGCCGGCCGCAATGCCAGTTAAAACAAAAATGCCGGCTCCGATCATCGCGCCGACCCCGATCATGGTTACGTCGAACATGCCCAGCGTGCGACTGAGCGTCACGTTGCCGGCATGGTTATTTGCATGCGCACTCATATGCGAATCTCCTCCGCGTAAAGCGGCAGCATTTTACTGTGAACCAGACCGGGGGTAAAGGGATTCAACCATCTGCCAGCCACATGAACTGGTAGGGGTGCAGCCGAATGTCCTCGTGGAGCGCGATGGTCTCACCCGTCACCAGGTCAGTGAAGGTGTACGTCAGCCCGTAGAGCCGCACATGGTTGGCAGACACCGGCTGTTCCGTCTCGGTGAAATTCGCCAACACCAACACGCGGTTGC
>JBHHUI010000145.1:0-6772 GCA_046753805.1 Anaerolineales bacterium | reverse complement strand
CGGCCTGTCGGCCTACTCGACCAGCGTTTTGCCGCCTTCTGTAACGTCAACTGCGCAACTCCTATCTATCTAAAGTTCGGCTGAGTGTGACGCAGATGAGACCTCCGAGGGCTGCCGGCCCTCGGAGGTCTTCATACAATCTGGTATAACAGGGGGACGCCCCACGAGACATGGCCCGTTGAACGCCCTGCCTTTCGTCCCCGGATACCCAACCGAACCCTACTTTCCACTCGCGCGCTACCTGACGACGGTACCTGACAGCGTAGCCGGGACGTACGTGGAAAAGTACACCCACCCCGGCGACCTGATCCTCGACCCGTTCGGCGCGTCGCCGCGTATCGCCGTCGAAGCCGCGCAGGCCGGGCGGCGTGTGATTGTCGTGAACCGCAACCCGGTCATGCGCTTTGTAACCGAGGTCGCCGCAGACCCACCCGCTGCGACCGTCGCCCGGCGCGCCCTCACGAAACTTGCGGATGCTCCGGCAGCGGGCGGCCCCGTCGAGGAATCCGTGCGCAGCATGTACCGGTCACAATGCCCGGACTGCGGCCACGACGTCGATCCCGAGTACTTCGCGTGGCAGGGAGACCACATCTTCGAAAAGCGTTTTTACTGTGCTCATTGCGCGGAAGACAGATTACGCCCGGCGCGCGAGGCCGATACCGCGCACGCGGCGCGCTTCAAAGACGGCGGACCCGGGTTCCATTGGGCGCTGGATCGTCTCACACCGGCCGGCGATCCGGACCGCCGCCATGTGCGGCGCGCGCTTGCTGCCTACACGCCGCGCGCGCTACAGGCGATCTTCACGCTGCTGACCAAGGCGCGCGCGATCGATCTCGACCCGGATGAGCGCCGCGCGCTGGATGCCCTCTTGCTGCTGGCATTAGACGAGGCCAGTTCGCTCTGGCCGTATCCCAGTGAGCGCGGACGCCCGAAGACGTTGAATCCGCACCAGTCATTTCGAGAGCGCAATATCTGGCTCACGCTCGAGCAGGGCGTCGGGTTGTTCGCGGCCGGCGGCGTCCGCCTGACCACAATCGGCGAACTGCTCGCCACGCGCAAGCCCGGCGTTGGCGTTGCGGCGGGACCGCTGCGCGCCCTGGCAGGCGAGGTGGAGCAAAGACAGATCAAGCTGGCGCTGACAAATGTGCCGCGCCCCAACCCGGTTTTGTGGACGCTCTCCACAGTGTGGGCTGCCTGGCTGTGGGACATCAGCCCAAGCCCGGAAACGCGCCCCCTGCTCAGACGCCGTCGCTACGATTGGACATGGCATACCCGCGCGCTGACCAGCGCGTTCGGCGCGCTCGCCCGACTGCTGGCCGACGACACACCACTCATCGCACTGATTCCTACGGCGGAATCCGCGTTCCTCACGGCTGCCGTCATGGCCGCCGCCGAGCACTGGCGGCTGGAAGGTCTGGCGCTGCAGCCGGACGGGCCTTCGGCACAGATCATTTGGCGTCCCGGGACGCCGGCGCGCGCGCCGGTCGCCGGCCATGTAGAGACAATCTTGCGGGAGCAGGCCACACGCGGCGTGCTGGCCGCGCTTGAAGCGCGCGCCGAACCGACAACAGCGGGCACATTGCACGCAGCCGCGCTGACTTCGCTCGCAGAGCACGACACATTGCGCAGGGCGACGCAGTCCCTTCAGGATGAGGCGTTCGCGACTGTTCTCAAGACTGTGAACGCTGCGATTGCGCCGGAAGGTGCAACGCGGCAGCCGGGCGAACGCGACCTCATCTGGCCGCGCGAGCTGCCGGTGCGCAACAAGCCGGTATCCGAGCGGGCCGAGGCGGCGCTGGCTCGTTTTCTGGCCGTTCACGCACGGGCCACGACCCAACAGATCTTCAGCGCCGTGTGTGCAGCGCTCCCCGGGCTGTCGACGCCGGCGCTCGAATGGATCGCGCTGTGCCTGGATTCATACGGGGAGGAAACGGAACCGGACCGCTGGCGTTGCCGCCCGGAAGACATGCCACCCGCTCGCACGCGGGACCGTGCGGCGCTGCGCGCTACCCTGCAAGAGTTGGGCGCCCGCCTCGGCTTTGCGTCCGTCAGTCCGGCGCCGGATACCGTCACATGGAGCAGCCGCGGCCAAGCTGATTTTGCTTTTACATTGCTCTCCAGCGCCGGCATTACCAAGTTCGTGCTGGCGGGTGCGCACACACCGACACAGCGCGTATTTGTCGTTCCCGGCAGCCGGTCGGCGATGATACAATTTCGCCTGCATCACGATCGGCGTCTCGCACAAGCCCTCGAACGCGACGGCTGGACGTTTCTCAAAAACCGGCACGTGCGCCGACTGGCTGCCGATCCGGACCTGGAGCGCACATCGCTCAACTCGGTGCTCGGGCTTGACCCCATCGTCGAACAGCCCAGCACACAGATCCCTCTGCTCTAATCCAGCGCGTCGACCCGCGCGCGGAATTCATCGAAGTGCAAGGAGAGTTCTATGGCATCACCTGACGCCGATACACGCCCGCTCGCCCCCGTCCGCGCACCGCAACGCCCGGTGGTGAGCTTGTTGCGCCGCCCGCTGGATTACTGGTTGCTCTGGCTCGTCGCCCTGGCATCGTTTGGATTCAATCTCTATCTTGTGCGACTCTATCTGGATTTGCGCAGCCAGGCAGCGGAGCAACTGGTTTCCATTGTAGAGATGGTTGGAGAATTCCGGCGCTCAAGCTTTGAATACACCCTCAGCGTTGACGAACAGCTGCCGGTCTCTGCCACTGTGCCGGTGAATTTCAACGTTCAGGTTCCGATCGAACACTCGCTGCCGATCAGTACCAATGTCACCATCCCGATCGAGACGTTTCTGGGCACCTATCGCTTTAACGCGCCCATATATACAACCATCGATGTGAACTTTGACATCGAGGTCCCCATTAACGAAACGATCGACTTTGCCACAACCGTCCCGGTTCAGTTCGACGTCCCTGTGGCAATCGCCTTTGCCGATACCCCGCTTGGACCGGTGCTCGACAAGGTGTATTCCAAGTTGATAGAGCTGGCCGGAGCGCTGGGGGCTAGCGGGTTGCCGGGGGAATGAAGAATTACAACGATCACTGGTCGGGCGGCTCCGCATGCACCACGACCCGACGCAGCTGGGGAAGCTCGGAGAGCAAGCGCAGCTCCACTTCCTCCGCTCGGGCGTGCGCTGTCGTGAGTGGTTCCTCGGCCGGCAGCGTCAGATGCACCGTGGCCGTGAGCAGTCCATCCACGTGATGCACTTGCACGTCGTGAGCGACGCCGGGACCCGTGATCGCATCGGCTACGGCGATGATCGTGCGACGCAGTTCGTCCGCATCAAACGGCAACCCGAGTTCGCCCGGCACATTTGGCTGCAGCGGCTCGATGTGCGATGTGATTGAAGCGACGGCCGGGACGGCCGCGCTCACGCGGGCTTCGAGCTGATCGACCAGCGCGTGGGCAGCCCCTAAGGTAAGCATCGCATCGACCTCCACGTGCATTTCAATTGCATACCTGTTGCCGGGTTCGGCGTGAATGTGCAGGTCGTGGATTCCCACCGCCAGCGCGTCGGCCTCGGCCCGTACGCGCACGGCGAGCGCTTCCCATTCGGAAGGCGGCTTGCCCAGCCCCGGCTCTACGTGCACCACAGCGTCCACCACCCCCGGCAGGCGATCTTTTAGCTCCCGCTCCACCTCGCTTGCCACGGCGTGCGACTGTTGCGTGGACATGGCCGGGTCCACCTTCACGTGCAAATCGACATTGACGGCATCGGGGCGTCCGCGCGAACGCACGCGATGCACGTACCACACGTCGGGCAATGCTTCCACGATGGCGGCCACATCCTGCGGATCGAGCACGGCGGTATCGGCCAGTACGTCCGAGGTGCGCCGCAAGATGCCGACCGCCGTCGCGCCGATCAGGACCACGATCGCCAGCGCCACGACAATGTCGAGCCAGACAAAGCCAACACGTACCGCCAGCAGCGATCCGATCACTGCCACGGTGACGAGCAAATCAGTCCGGGTATGCGCCACGTCGGCCTCGAGCAGATCAGAGGCCAGCCGCCGCGCCTTGCTGCGCTCGTAGACAACCACGGCCACATTGACTGGAAATGTGAGCGCCAGCAACCAGATGTCCTGGGTTTCAACGTCCGGCGCGCCGCCGGCGATGATACGCTGGACGAGCGCCTGCAGAATTTCCCACGAGGCCAGCATGAGCAGCGCGCCGATGGCCAGCGCGGCGACCGTTTCATATTTGCGGTGTCCGTACGGGTGGGCGCGGTCAGGCGGCTGCTCGGCCACGCGCATCCCGACGAGGCCGATGATATTAGACGACGCGTCCATGATGGAATGGAACGCCTCAGCGATGACAGCCAGCGCGCCGGTCGCCAGGCCGATCACCAGCTTGACGACTGTGACAAGCAGGTTCAGCGCCAGCACGATCCATAGCACGCGCCGCACTTCGCGCGCGCGCGCTGACGGAGTCCCGCTCCAGACTGACATCAGCTCGAACTCGCTGCGGACATTAGCTCGTGGGCGTGGCCGAGGGGGCTGGCGTGTCGCTGGCGGGGGCGGTGGTTGCCGTCGGCGTCTCGGGCGTTGCTGTCGGCGTCTCGGGCGTTGGTGTGGCAGCGGTCGTCGGCGAGAGTGTCGCGGTCGCTGGCGCCGTCGCTGTGGCCGTCGGGACAGTCGCGGTCGCACTCGGTGTGATCGACGGGGTTTGCGTCACCGTCAGCGTCAGCGTGATCGTGGCGGTGTTTGTGAACGAGGGCAGCGGCGTGGGTGTATTGCTGGGTGTTGCGGTCGGCTCCGGATTATCGATTGCGAAGGTGCGGCGCGCTTCCGCTTCGTGGCCCTGCTTGTCGCGCACGATCACGCGAATGGTCACCAACTCCTCCGGTTTGTCGCGCGTGTCAAACTCCGCCAGCAGCGCGGGCGAGCCGTTGTCCGGGTGGCGTTCCGGGATGGCATCCGTCACTGCGCCCCACCCCTGGGGGTCGCCCCCGAGACCCCAGTCGACGCGATACGAGTCGAAGTCGCCATTGGTTACATCGGCGTAACCCCACACCTGCACAACACCTTCCAGCGGCGGGGTGTCTTCCGGCGGAAAGATGATCCGAACGACCGCGCGGGGATCGTCCGGCCCGCAGCCTTCCGTGGGCGGCAGCCGGATCGGGAACTCGACGCCGAAAAGTTGCGCAAACTGCTGCCCGAGCGGGTCGCTCAGCAGCCATTCCAACGCGAACTCGTCCTGGATATTGACGACGGTTACTTCTTCGAGCGTCGTCGAGGCGCAGGCCTCACTTGCCAGCTTGCCCGAGAACGGATCGACCTCCATGATGCTCACGATGTCCTCGTCGCGGCTCGACGGTGGCTGGTCGGCGACGAAGAACTCCGAGCGCGTACCGCTGCGCCCCGGATAGCGCGGGTTCGTAAAGTTGTAACAGTATTCGCTGGCAGCTGCGCCTGTCACCTCACAGATTTCGTGGATCACGATCCGTCCGGGCGGCGCGAACGTTCCTGGCTCGATGCCAAGGATGCCATATGCCTCCGTCAGAACGCGGTTCCAGACGGGCGCCGCCGACCTGGAACTGGTAACGCCCTCGGCCATGGGCGTGAAGTCGGCGTTGCCGAACCACACCCCCACCGCCAGGTTCGGCGTGTAGCCCATCGTCCACACGTCGCGGATGTCGTTCGTCGTGCCGGTTTTGACGGCGGCGCCGACCGGGTTTTCGAGCGCGTTGCCCGGGCCGAACGCCAGCAGACGCGCGCTATCGTCGCTGAGGATGCTTGCGATCTGAAACGCGTGCTCGGGCGAGACGATCTGCTCGGCCCAGTTGTCGGGGAGCGTCTGGCAGGAGGGGAGCGCCTCGGCGCTGTCATTTGCGCTCGGCAGATCAGCGGGGGAAACGGGCTGCTCGCAGACGGCCTCCCCACTGGCATTGGTGATGCGCGCGATAGCATGCGGGAACACGCGCGCCCCGCCGTTTGCCAGGGTTGCATACGCGCCGGTCCATTCGAGCAGCGTCACCTCCCCGCCGCCGAGCGTCAGCGCCAGTCCGTATTGGTCGCTTGTCAGCGTCGTCACGCCAAATTTCTCAAGGAACGGAATCAATCCCTCAGTTTCTGCAGTGTTTTCGTCATCGTAGATGCCGACAAATTGCAGCGCCTTCACTGCCGGCACGTTGAACGAATTGGCCAGCGCATCGCGCACGCGCAACGGGCCGTGGAAGCGCCCGTCGTAATTACGCGGCTCGTAAGGTGGATTGGCGCCGTCGGGGAACTTCGAGGGCACGTCCCAGATGAGGGTCGCCGGCGTCCAACCCAGCTCGAACGCGCGCAGATAGGTGAAGGGTTTGATGGACGAACCCGGCTGGCGCGGACGGATAGCCATGTTGATCTGGCCGTCGGGCAGATCGTCGTAACTGTCCGAACCGACCATGGCGACGATCTCGCCAGTGGTGGGCAGCACGGCGACGAGCGCGCCGTTGGTGACACTCGCGCCCGCCAGCGCCGCCGCCTGCTGCGCGACCTGTGCCTGCGCAAACTCCTGCAGCTCCGGGTTGAGGGTGGTGAAGACGCGAAAACCGGCGCGGTAGATTTCCTGTGATCCGTATTCCTGCTCCAGGATCAAGCGAATGTAGTTAACCCAGTGCGGATACTTTGCTTCGATGCGCTGTGGTTCGAACGGGTACAGCGCAGGGTTCTGAATAGACAAGATGGCGTTCACGCCCTCGGCGGGGGTGACGCACAGCCTCTGGCCGGCGCTGTTGATCTGGATGCCGCCCTTGAATGGCGTGCAGCCTTCG
>JBHHUI010000144.1:0-6779 GCA_046753805.1 Anaerolineales bacterium | reverse complement strand
CTTCCTCGTACATTTGCAGGTGGTAGCGGGTCTGCTTGAGCTGCGTGACGTGGCTGGGCCACGGCCCCTCTTCCAGAGTGTCGCAGTTGGGCGTCTCTCCGGTTGCTGCTTCCGCCTCCGGTGCAGCCTCCGTTACTGTGGGCGACGGGGTGCGTGCGATGGCAACCTCCGCCTCCTCTCCGCGCAGCTCTGTCAATTTTCTTGTTTTGGTCAGGCAGTTCGGGCAGAGGGTATCTTTTGACTTGAGATACTGGTAGCGTTTTTGCTTGCGCTCATCCTGCTCCAGTTGCTCTTCAGTGAATCGTGCGATGACAAACTCGCACGACGGGCAGGCGAGGATGACCTGGTTCATGGAGACTCTCCACGCGACATGAGTGTGGTTCGACGTCGGCCTCACAACTGAAGCGCGCTCGCCACACCGTTTAAGTCGCCGTCACTGGCGCGCATTGAAAGGCATTTAACCAGTCTCAGTGTAGTCCCCGGAGCGAGGGATGCGCATACGGTGAATGCCTTAGCCGGCTAAGGTGAAAGCCTTATTTTCTGCATGCGAATGGACAGAATCGCCCATAAGAGTGAAGCTGCTGCCCCCAATAAGGTTATACTGGCTGCAGCTCCCACTTCTGTTTTCAAGCACGTACGTTGACGGGGGCGCCAGGTATTAAACCTGATGGGAGGGAATAAGCATGTACATAATTGAAGTGAACGGTGACACATGTGATGGCCCCACGTGCATGGAGTGTGTTGACGGCTGCCCTGTGGAGATGCTGGGCCTGGTCGCGTATGTGAACGGGACGAGTGCGGAAAAAGAAGTCTCCGGGGTGATCACCGACATGGCCGATTGCATTGGTTGCATGGCCTGTGAAGCCGTCTGCCCGACCGAATCGATCAAGGTTACGGAATACTGATGCCGGATGTGCCCCGGCTGGTGGTCGCCGCGCCGCGCGGGCGTTCCGGCAAGACGCTGCTGAGCAGCGGGCTGTGCGCCGCCTTCCGCGCGCGCGGCCTGGCGCTGCAGCCCTATAAACGCGGACCAGACTACATCGACCCCGGTTGGCTCAGCGCAGCCGCAAACCGCACCTGCCGCAACCTGGATTTCTTCCTGATGGGCGCGGAGGGCGTGCCGGCCGCCTTTGCGGACGGGCTGCGCGTTGCCGCCGACCTGGCGCTCATCGAGGGCGCTATGGGCCTGTTCGACGGCCTGGGCCCGGAGGGCGAGGGCAGCACAGCGCATGTGGCCCGCTTGCTGCGCGCGCCGATCCTGCTGGTGTTGGACGCCAGCCGCATGACGCGTAGCGCGGCTGCGCTCGTGCGCGGCCTGCAGACCTTTGAGCCGGACACGACTATTGGCGGCGTGGTATTCAACCACGTCAACCATGCGCGTCACCTGCAGAAATTGCGCGCGGCGTTGGAGCGCCACTGTGACCTGCCGGTGTTGGGTGCGTTGCCCGACGACGCGGCGCTGACCATCCCGCAGCGCCACTTGGGACTGACGCCCCAATGCGAAGACGAGCGCCTGCGGCCGACGATCGCGGCCGCGCGGCGCGTGATCGAGACACATGTCGACCTGGAAAGCGTCCTGAAACTGGCGCGCAGCGCGCCGGCGCTGCCGGACGCGCCCCGCACGCCGCAAGAATCGCAACCCGCCGGCGGGCGCTGTGTTCCCATCGGCGTTGCTCAAGACCGCGCCTTCAGTTTTTACTACCCGGACAATCTTGAGGCGCTGCAGGCCGCCGGAGCGGAGCTGCTGCCGTTTGACGCGCTGCACGACGCCCACTTGCCGCCCGTCGCGGGTCTCTATCTTGGCGGCGGGTTCCCCGAACTGTTCATGGATGCGCTCGCGGATAACGCGAGCCTGCGGCGTGAGATTCGCGCCGCCGTGGACGACGGCCTGCCCACGTACGCCGAGTGCGGCGGGTTGATGTATCTGGCGCGCTCACTTTCCTGGGAAGGGCGCACGCGCCCCATGGTGGGCGCGCTGCCCTGTCGGGTGGAGATGGCAGCGCGACCGCAGGGGCACGGATACGTACAGCTGCAGCCCACCGCCGACAACCCCTTCTTTCCGGCCGGCGCCGAGGTGCGCGGACACGAATTCCACCACTCGCGCGTCGAGGGCGTGGGAGATGCGCGCTTCGCCTACCATGTCCGCCGTGGCCAGGGTGTGGATGGACAGCACGACGGGCTGATGTACAAGAATGTGCTCGCCAGCTACACCCACCTGCACACACGCGGCGCGCCCGGCTGGGCGGAGCGATTCGTGGGGATGGTGCGGGAAAGATGTTAGCCGTCGTCGGCGTGAGCCACAAGGTCGCGCCCGTCGCGCTGCGCGAGCGGGTGGTTTATGGGTCGGAGCAGACGCCCGCTGCGCTTGCGACGCTGCGCGCGGCGCTGGATGAAGCCGTGCTACTTTCTACCTGCAATCGCACTGAAGTCTTTGCGTGCGGCGCAGACCCCGCGCCGGCCGTGCGCGATTATCTGAGGCAGGCGCACGCGCTCCAGACGGCCGAGCTCGAAAAATATTTCTATGTGCATCTCGGAGCCGCTGCCGTGCGCCACCTCTTCACCGTAGCCGCTGGCCTGGATTCGATGGTGGTGGGCGAGTCGCAGATTCTGGGTCAGGTCAAGGCTGCATTGCAGGCGGCGCAATCGGTAGGCGCAGCCGGCCCGTTGCTGATGCGTCTGTTCGAGAGCGCCCTGCGCGTGGGTAAGCTCGTTCGCAGCACGACCGGCATTGGCCGTGAGCACCTTTCGGTGGGGCAGGCGGCAGCCGATCTGGCGCGCACGTTTTTCGCGCAGCGGTACATCCAGCCGAAAGACGTACTCGTCGTCGGGGCGGGTGAGACGGCGTCGCTCGTGGCGCGTGGGTTGGCTGTCAATGGGATCGGCCCGATGATCGTCGCCAATCGTACTTTCACCCGCGCGCAGACCCTGGCAGCCGAGCTGCGCGGCCGCGCCATTCGCTTTGACGCCGTACCGCGCACGCTGGCCGAGGTCGATGTGGTAATTTGCGCCTCGGCCGCCCCGCATGCCGTGCTCGACCGCGAACAGGTGGCGCATGCGCTGCCGTACCGAGACGGACGCCCGCTCTTCATCATCGACATCGCCGTGCCGCGTGACGTTGAACCCGCCGTCGGCAGGTTGCCGGGCGTGCAGCTCTTCAACATCGACCAACTGCAGGGTATCTGTGACCGCGCGCTGCGCAACCGGCAACGCGCAGCCGACCGCGCGCTGGAGATCGTCGCCGCCGAGACGGACGCTTTCCAGCAGTGGATTGAGGCGCGCGCCGCCGTCCCCGCCATACGGGCGCTCCGCGAGCAGGCCGAGGGGATCCGCCGCGCCGAGGTGGAGAAGACCTTGCGCCGCATGGGCGAACTGTCGCCGAAGCAACGCCGCGCGGTTGAGGCGCTTAGCCGCGCCATTATCGGGAAGCTGCTCCATCAACCCACTATCCATCTGCGCCAGCCGCCTGCCGAGCAGCCCTGTCCGCAATACATCGATTGCTTAAGTATGTCCTTCGGCCTACCGGTGGTGTCGCCGCGTCGGCCCCAGTGAGAGGAGGAACCTGGATGAAGTTTGGCATTGTTGTCCTGGAAGGCCCATACCAACACGAAGCCGCCGACAGCGCCTACCAGTTCGTGCTGGCAGCGCGCGCCCGGGGGCACGACATCGCCGGCATCTTTTTCTACATGGACGGCGTACACAACGCCAATCGCTTTCAGAAACCGCCCGGCGAACGCAACCTCAGCGTCCTCTGGCAAAATTTGCACGAGGAACACGGGGTAGACTGTGTGGCCTGCGTCGCCGGCTCCACATGGCGCGGCATGAACGAGGACATCGCGCTGCCCGGTTTCCGCATCGCCGGGTTGGGGCAACTGGCGATGATCATTCAGAAGGCCGACCGCGTAGTCACGTTTGGGGATTAGGATCGGATCAGGAGCGAAACTATGGCTGAACAAGATTCCCCCAAGAAACTACTTGTCCTCATGCGCCATGCGCCCTATGGCGCTTTTTACAGCTTTGAGGGGCTGCAGACGCTGCTCATCATGGGGGCTTACGAGTTGGATACAGGCGTGGCCTTTGTGGACGATGGTGTGTTTGCCATCACGCGCGGACAGAACCCCAAGGCCCTGGGCGTGAAACAGGTTGCCCAAACATTTCCCGCGTTGCCGGATTTTGAGGTGAACCGCATGTACGTACACGCTGAATCGTTGGCGGAGCGCGGGTTGACGCTCGATGATCTCGTGGTCCAGCCCGAAGTCGTGGACGCGGCCGGGCTGGCGGCGCTGCTCGAGGAGCAGGCCGCCATTCTTCCATTCTGATAGCGAAGATAACCAATGTTATATACAATTAACAAATCGCCGTTTCTCTCGTATAACCTGGAGCGTTGTCTGCGCTGCGCCCCGGAGGGAGCGCCCATTTTGCTCTATGAGGATGGCGTCTATGCAGCGCTCGCGGGGTCGCGTGTCGATGAGACGGTGCGTCAGGCGCTGGCTGCGCATCCCATCTATGCGTTGGAACCGGACCTGCAGGCTCGGGGGCTGACTCGATTGATAGAGGGTGTGAAAGTTGTGGGGTATGAAGAGTTCGTGGACCTCGCAGCGGAGCATAATGTCGTTCCCTGGCTTTAGATGCGCCGCAATCCCTGAATTGGATTGGCGTCGGAGGCGGCGGAGTGAGACCTGACGAGGCCTTTGTGCGGCAAGCACAGAAAAACGAGACGGGGGCATCTTCGACTCTCATCCAAATGGAGCCTGAACTGTATTGCTTTCTCCTGCTCGGCTATCCGGAGTTGTGCTGCGATAACTGCGCGCTGTGCCGCGAGATGTACGCCTACGACGACGAGCCGAGTACAGTCATAAAGGATTCGCAATAGAGGGCTACTGGCAGAGGATCATCGAGAGCCTGGACGACGAACTCATCGTCGTCGGGCGCGATATGCGTGTCCAATGGGCCAACGAGGCCGTGCGGGCGCGGTGGCGCGGGCGAGGTGTGGATTCGCCCGTAGGCCAGCCCTGCCGCACCGTCGGCCACGCGGGGATTCCGTGCGCCAGCGACGTATCGGTCTGCCCAGTCGCGGCGGTACTCCAAAGCGGCCGCCCGGCGCGCGTCGTTCACTCCCATCCAGACGGCGACGGCAGAGGGCCGGGGCGATACATGGAGATCATCGCCTCACCGCTGCGCAACGGCGACGGCGAGATCCTCGAAGTCATCGAGTTGATGCGTGACGTCACCGAGCAATATGCGGCCCAGCAAGCCCTCGTGAAGCGCAATCGCCAGCTCGACGCTTTCAACCGGGTAGCGATCGCCATTGGCGGCGCGCTGGAGCTGGACCAGATGCTCGAGACCGCCCTGGAAGCCGTGCTGCAGGTGACCGAGCTGGACGCCGGCGCGCTTTACCTGGTCCGCGACGACGACCTGGTACTGCAGGCGCACCGCAACTTCTCGCCGGAAGCGGCCGAGGCCGCGCGGCGCCTGCGCCTCGACGACACGCCCTGCGGACTGGCGGCCAGCCAGGGCTGGCCACTCGTCACCCACAGCCTGGCGAGCATCCCCGGTTCGCGTTGGGACGCGCTGCGCCGCGACGGGCTTTCCACCCTGATCCACATTCCGCTCCGCGCAAACAAGCGCGTCGTCGGCACACTTTGCCTGGGCAGCCGGAGCGAGCGCGATTTTGACGACGAAACGGTCGTGCTGCTCAACAGTCTGGGCAGCCAGATCGCCGTCGCCGTCGAGCGGTCGCGCCTGCACCAGGAGCTGGCGAGAAAAGAGCGCGCGCGCCGCGCGCTGCTGCGGCAGGTGATCACGGCGCAAGAAGACGAGCGCAAACGCATCGCGCGCGAGCTGCACGATGACATCATGCAATCGCTCACCGCCTTGCTCTATGCTCTGGAGACGGCTGCTCAGGAGTGCGATGCAGGCGAGCAGGCGCGCCTCACTGCCCGCATGTGGTCGCTTGCGCAAGGTACGCTGGACGGCGTGCACAACGTCATCCACGACCTGCGCCCGCTACAGCTCGATAACCTGGGCCTGTTTCCTGCGCTGCGCTGGCTGTTGGATGAACGCCTGGCGGAGCCGGGAGTCGCCGCGCAGTTGACGCTGCGCGGACGCCCCATTGGCCAGGATGATCCCGGCGTACGGTTGCCGGCGGATGTGGAGACGACCCTGTTTCGCGTGCTGCAGGAGGCAATCAACAACGTCGCCGACCACGCTCACGCGCAACAGGTGGCGATTAATTTTGAAGTCGAGCCAGAGCAGGTATCCGTCACAGTGGAAGATGACGGCGTGGGTTTCGACCTGGACGAAGTGGCCCAGTCGTCCGACATGAAGCGTGGCTTGGGGCTGCTCAGCATGTGGGAACGGATGGAGTTGGTCGGCGGCAGTGTGATCGTGAGCACGGCGCCCGGCGCGGGCACGACGTTGAGCATCCACGCGCCGTTGGCGGCGGAGTCTCGAAGTGGCTAACATCCGGGTGCTGCTGGTAGATGACCATAAGGTATTACGAGAGGGGTTGCGCGCGCTGCTCGATAGTTACGCCGATATCGAGGTCGTCGGCGAAGCCAGCGATGGCCGCGAAGCGCTTCAAAAAGCGGCTCGCCTCGAGCCTGAAGTGGTGGTGATGGACATTTCCATGGCGGGAATGGACGGTATCGAGGCCACGCGGCGGCTTCGTCGCTTTTCGTCTGCGCCGCATGTCGTCGTACTCACCCAGCACGACGAGCCGCAGTTCGTCAGTTCGCTCCTTAACGCCGGTGCGGCTGGCTACGTGCTCAAGCGCATGGGGG
>JBHHUI010000143.1:0-6785 GCA_046753805.1 Anaerolineales bacterium | reverse complement strand
GTCAGCTTCGGGCCGGACAACAGCTGGGAAGACGCCGAGGCGCTGGCAGAGGCGTTTCGCGCGGCCGGGTTCGTGGAGGTGGGATTCAAGCGCATGATGTTTGGCGCGGTCGCGTTGCACTGGGGTGTGAAGCCAAAATGATCAGCCCGGCGGCCGCGCTGCGCGGCGAACCTTCGTACGTGTGGCGCGCTGGGCAGCAGCGGCGGTTGGAGATGATCCTGGCGGCTGCGCCCATGATCGTCGGCGGGCGCGTGCTGGTGGACGGCTGTGGGCTGGGAATGTACGTCCACCGGCTGGAAGCTCATGCTGCCAGCGTCCATGGCCTGGACATTGAATATGCGCGGCTGGCTGATCCTATCGCGTCGCTGGATCGGCTCGTGTGTGGCGCCGGGGAGCACTTGCCGTACCCCGGCGACGAATTCGACGTTGTGCTTTCACACGAAGTGCTGGAACATGTCGCCGACGACCGGCTGGCCGCGCGCGAGATCGTGCGTGTGTTGCGTGGTCCCGATGCAGATACGGGACGTCCCGGCGGCCGCGCCGTGATCTTCGCGCCCAACCGCTGGTACCCCTTCGAGACGCACGGCATCTATTGGCGCGGCGAATATATTTTCGGCAACAAGCCGCTTGTGAACTATCTTCCCAGTGCGCTGCGCAACAGACTGGCGCCGCACGTGCGTGTGTACACGGCGCGCGGCCTGCGGAAGCTGTTCGCCGGACTTCCGGTGCGCGTCGTGCAGCATGCCGTCATTTATGGCGGTTACGACAATCTGATTGCGCGCTTCGGCGGGCTGGGGCGCGCGCTTCGGGCCGGGTTGTATGCGGCTGAGCGCACACCCTTGCAGGGTTTCGGCCTTTCTCACTTCATGGTTATCGAGAAACATCCCGTATGAGCTATCCAATCGAACGATATTTAAACATCCGCATGGCGTACGCACCGTCCATCCGAGCCGACGGGCAGGCGCTCGCATTTCTCACGAACATTGTCGGCATGCCGCAGGTGTGGCAGGTGCCGCTCGATCCGGACGCGCCCTATCCGCTCTGGCCGGAGCAGCGCACATTCGGCGCCGACCGCGTGCAGGGGGCGTGGTTCTCACCCGCCTCGGGCGACCGCCGCCTGATCTTCGCGCGCGATACTGGCGGCAATGAAAACGCGCAGTTGTTTCTACTCGATCCGGATGGCGTAGAGCGCAACCTGACGGCCGGCCATGAGGCTGCCATGCATATCTTCGGCGCGTGGGTCCCCGATGGGTCCAGCATCGTGTTTGCGGCCAACCGGCGGGAGCCCGGCTTGTTCGACCTGTATGTACAGCGGCTCGACGGCGCGGCGCGCTTGGTCTGGGAAAACGATGCGCCCGGCTATCTCAGATCGATGGACCTCGCACCGGATGGGAGTCGTGTCGCGTTCGCGCGCATGGCAAGTTCGTTCAGCGCCGACCTGTTGGAAGTGGAACTGGAATCCGGCGTTGCCCGCCGCCTTGCGCCCGCCGCACCACCGGCGCGCTATGCCTTCCCGCAGTATGCCGGCGACGGGGAATCACTTTTCCTCCTTACTGACCAGGATGCGGACTTCGTCTACCTGGCGCAGCTACAGCTCGACACCGGGGAGCTGACTGCGCTCGATGCGCCCGACTGGGACTGCGAATATCTGGCGCTGTCGCCCGACCGGCGGCGGCTCGCGTACTGTGTCAACGAGGGCGGGACCAGTCGGCTGGTGCTGCGGGATGCGGACACCGGGGGCTTCCGGCACGCGCCGTTGCGCCACGCGCCCGGCGTTGTGGGCTTCCTGGACGAGGTGCTGGCGTTCGCCCCCGACTCATCCGGGCTGGCGTTTTCGCAGACCAGCGCAACCCGCGCGCCGGATATCTACTACTGGGACTTTGCGCGCGACAAGGTGCGGGCGCGGACTCGCTCTTCGCACGCGGGCATCCCCGGGCCGAGTTTTGTTGCCCCGGAATTGGTGCGCTACCCCTCGTTTGACGGGCGCGACATCCCGGCGTGGTTTTACCGGCCGGAGGCGACTTCCGACGACATGCCGGTGGTGGTGATGGTGCACGGCGGGCCGGAGAGCCAGTACCGGCCGTATTTCAACTTCCTCGCGGAGTACTTCGTCCATTACGGCTACGCCGTGCTGGCCCCTAATGTGCGCGGCTCTACCGGCTACGGCAAAGAGTACAGCCATCTCGACGATGTCGAGAAGCGCATGGACTCGGTCGAAGACCTAGCCTACGCGGCGCGTTGGCTTAAGACGCAGCCCGGGATCGACGGGGACCGCCTGGCCGTGTACGGCGGCAGTTACGGCGGTTTCATGGTGTTGGCAACGCTCACGGCGCACCCCGACCTGTGGGCCGCTGGCGTGAATATTGTCGGCATCAGTAATTTAGCCACGTTTCTGGAGAACACCAGCGACTACCGCCGCGCCCACCGCGCGGCGGAGTACGGCAGCCTGGCGCGCGACCGCGACTTCCTCGAGCGTATCGCTCCCGTCAACCACCTGAGCAAGGTCCGCGCGCCGCTCATGGTGATCCACGGCGCGAACGATCCGCGCGTGCCGCTGTCGGAGGCCGAGCAACTGGTGCAGGCGCTGCGCGCGCGGGAGGTGCCCGTCGAGTTTCTGGTCTTTGACGACGAGGGGCATGGGCTTGTTAAGTTGAAGAACAAGCTGGTGGCCTTTCCGCGCGTGGTTGAGTTCCTGGCAGAGCATATGGGGTAGGCGGCCCGGTCTCCCTGCCCGCCGGCCCGGTGCGAGGGCAATCGCCCGGCGCCGTCCGCGCTGATTGAGTAGCCCGAGCGCGGAAGCAAACTGGAAGCGAGGATGGCGGGTCCGAACCATGACCACCTGGTTTCGATACGCCCGCCGGGGACGGCGAGCTACTCGACCGGCGCTGTCCGCGCTGATTGAGTAGCCCGAGCGCAGCGAGGGCATATCGAAATCGAGCGGACCCGGACACCCGGGTTGCATGGAAAGCATGCGATGCCCTGGATGTACATCCTCCAATGCTTCGACGGCTCATACTACGTCGGCTCAACGACTGATCTCGAGCGACGCGTGGCCGAGCACAACGAGGGCGTCGGCGCGAAGTACACGGCGCGCCGGCGACCGGTCAAGCTTGTGTTCAGTGCCGAATTCGCCACCGTGACAGAGGCATATGCTGCAGAGAAGCAGGTGCAGGGCTGGGGCCGGGCCAAGCGGGAGGCCCTCATTCGGGGCGATTACGATGCGTTGCCGGCGTTGGCGCGCAAGGATTGGCAAGCGTACCGAGCGCGGAAGCAAGCTGGTGGCGAGGATGGCGGGTCCGAACCATGACCGGCGCTGGATGAGCAAGTGCGCGGCCCTGAATCGCCCGGTCTGGGCGGCAGGAGAAGGCTGGCACTGCGTTATAACCAGAATCCCCCGGGAGTACCGGGGGATTCTGGCTGGCGCGTCTGGTCGCTACTTGACCTTTACGGGAATCTGCTTGGGCTTGACTTCCTCGACCTTGGGCAGGGTGAGCGTCAGTACGCCGTGCTCAAACTCGGCCTTGGCGCGGTCAGCGTTTACGGGCGTCGGCAGCGCGATCTGGCGGTGGAACTTGCCAAAGCGGCGCTCGCGCACCACGTAGTTTGCCTGCTCGTCGCTCACTTCGTCGTGAGTCTCGCCCTCGATGCTCAGCATGTCGCCGGTGACGTTGAGGTGAAGGTTATCCGGTTTGATGCCCGGGATGGTGGCTTTCACCACGATCTCGTCATCGGTCTGGTACATGTCCACGGCCGGGGCGCTGAAGGCGCTGCCATTCCACGAAGTGGCCGGGCTGACGAACGACTCGTCAAACAAGCGGTCCATCGCCTGGCGGAGCGACATCATATCCCGAAAAGGTTCCCAACGAACGATGTTAGCCATTTGTTAGTTACCTCCTGTGGCTACAAGATGCTCCGATTCTGGCGCGCCGATATCAGAGGAATATTAATCGGAATGTAAGTATTTGATTAACAGTGCGGTTCGCGTGGGCTTACCAGACGCCGAACTCGTCTTCGTACACTCGGTAGGTCGCGCGCCGCAGCGGGTCGTACACCAGCCGGTAGCGTCGCTGCGGTCGGACGATCTCGACCGCGGCGCGCTGCGGGTCCTGTCTGCTGGCAAACACGTGCACGAGCGATAGCCCGGCCACGAATCCGCCGACGTGCGCCCAGTAAGCCACACCACCCCCGGCCACCGCTCCGAGCGCCGCCACACCGCCGAAGAATTGCGACACAAACCAGAAGCCGAGATACAACAGCGCCGGAAGCTCCACAAACCACGGCAGGAAGAATATGGGAATGAGTGTCACGACTCGCGCGCGAGGGTAGAGCAGCAAGTACGCGCCCAGCACGCCCGCAATGGCGCCGCTCGCCCCCACCATCGGGACGATTGAATTCGGCCCGGTCGCGACCTGCAGCAACCCACCGGCCACACCCGCGGCGAGGTAGAAAAACAGATAGCGCCCATGCCCCATGCGGTCTTCGACGTTGTCGCCAAAGATGTACAGCGCCCACATATTCGCGATCAGATGCAGCCAGCCGCCGTGCAGAAACATGCTGGTGAAGACCGTGATCCAGGCGAATGGGGAAGCGCTCGTCAGATAAGCCGGCACAAGCCCGAATGCGCCCACGAACAGTTCAAACGCGCGCGGGCCGAGTGATTTCTCGAACAGGAATACCAGCACGTTGGTCCCGATCAGCAGCCAGTTGACAATCGGGAACGACCGCGACCGCACTGTGTCTCGTAAAGGAATCATCTGCCACCCTCAATAACAAAACCCAGGGCTGGCGCCTTTGCGGCGCCGCCCGCGAATTGCATCCAATTGAGCCAATCTTATCAGGAGCATATTGGCGTCGAATTAACGAAACATAAGCGGAATGTAATTGCCGGCGCGCCTCATGAGGATCGCGCGCGGGGTGCGAATTCGATCCCCGGGCAGGTACATACCGGTTGGTAGTCGGTGCGCTGGCAAATGCTGCTGGAGGTTGGATTGGCCGGGTCGGTGAAAGCGGCGGCGCAGCCGGATTCGTTTTCTTCGCGCGCGGCTCGGACGAGGCGCGGCAATGCGGATGGTTCGTTTGTGTTGGCGACGCGCGTAGCTTTTGGAAAGCTCACTGGCAAAGGAACTGCAATTATAATGTCGGAGCGCAGCACACGATAAGCGTCCCTGGTCTTTGGATGTATCTGGAGTGCTTCGCCAAATGACATGCCGCGCACAGTTGACATCGTCCGCAAACGCCGTCGCCGGCGGGAACGCTCCCGCACCGGCGGGCAGCATCTTGTCCGGTGGCTGGCCGGGGTTGTGCTGGCGCTGGCAATCGCGATCATCGTGCTTGCCACAGGTGCGGGCGGCGCGCTCGCGAGCGTTTACGCTGGGTACGTGGCCGATCTTCCCAGCCCGAGCGTCCTGGCGGCCGCGTTCGATTCCTCGAACAACCAATTTTTTCAAACGACACGCATCTGGGATCGCACGGGTGAAAATCTGCTGTACGAGGTGATTGATCCTCGCGCAGGCGACCGCCAGTGGCTTGGGATTGAGCAGATTCCGTCGAGCTTCATTCAAGCCACCGTCGCAATCGAAGACAA
This sequence comes from Anaerolineales bacterium, assembly GCA_046753805.1. Taxonomy (GTDB): domain Bacteria; phylum Chloroflexota; class Anaerolineae; order Anaerolineales; family JBHHUI01; genus JBHHUI01. The sequence continues at coordinate 1,201 of JBHHUI010000143.1, read as the reverse complement.
GACCTTTTATGAAAACCCCGGCTATGACCTGGAGGGCATCCTGCGTGCGTTCGTTTCCAATCTGCAGGGCAACGCGCTTCAGGGCGGCAGCACGATTACGCAGCAACTGGTCAAGAACGTGATCCTCTCGCCCGGCGGCCCGGCCGACGTCTCGTACGACCGCAAGCTGCGCGAGGTACTCATCGCCAACGAAGTGACCAATCGCTATAGCAAGGACCAGATTCTGGAGTGGTATCTCAACACCAATTTCTACGGCAATCTGGCGTATGGCGTGGATGCGGCCGCACGCGTGTATTTCGGGAAGAGCGCGACGGAGTTGAATCTGGCCGAGGCCGCCCTGCTGGCTGCGATTCCGCAATTCCCGGCGCTGAACCCCGTCGATGCGCCGGAGGATGCCAAACGTCGTCAGGAACTGGTGCTGGAGGCCATGCAACGAGAAGGCTATATTACCGCGGCGGCGGCGCAGGCGGCGGCGGCGGAAGATGTGCTCGCTCGCATCCATCCATCGGAACAGCGATTTGAAATTCGTGCGCCGCACTTCACCTTCTATGTGCTGGACGAGGTACTACAAACGCTGGCCCCGCAGCTTGTGTTTCGGGGCGGCCTGAACATCTACACCACGCTCGATCTTGATTTGCAGCACCAGATCGAGTGCGTGGCGCGCACCCAGGTGGCGCGCCTGAGCGGCTTCGATCCGCAGCTGGTCGTGCCCGCGGAGGATGGCAGCCCCTGTGCGGCGGCCGAGCTCCTGCCCGCGTTGCGCGCTTCGGACATGGGCGTCGATCACAAACTGAGCAACGCCGCGGTCGTCGTCCTCCGCGCCGACACTGGCGAGATCATGGGCATGCTCGGCTCCGCCGATTATTGGAACGACGGCATCGATGGGCGTTTCAATGTGGCCGTGGACGGCCGCCGTCAGCCCGGCTCCTCGTTTAAGCCCTTCACCTATCTCACGGCGTTCTCGCAGGGCTTTGCGCCCGCCACCATGGTGCTGGACGTGCGCACCGGATTCGAGACGGACAGCGGCGCGTACTACGTGCCGGAGAACTACGACCGCCAGTTTCACGGCCCCGTCAGCTTGCGCATCGCACTGGCGCGCTCGTACAACGTCCCGGCGGTGCGGGTGATGAGTTGGGTCGGGGTGGATAGCGTCATCCGCACCGCGCATCGCCTCGGGATCAACACATTGGACCTCGGCAGC
>JBHHUI010000142.1:0-6809 GCA_046753805.1 Anaerolineales bacterium | reverse complement strand
GATCGCGCGCGCCGCGCAGAACTTCTACTTTTACGCCGACCTTGTGCCGCAGATCACCGGTGAGAGCTTCCCCAAAGATGGGCAGTTCATGAACTACACCGTGCGCCGTCCGGTGGGCGTCGCCGGGCTGATCACGCCGTGGAACGTCCCGTTCATGCTGGAGACGTGGAAGGTCGCGCCAGCGCTGGCAGCCGGCAACACATGCATCCTCAAGCCCGCCGAATGGGCGCCGCTGTCCGCCGATCGCCTTGCGCGCTTGATGCAGGCAGCCGATCTGCCGCCGGGCGTATTCAACGTGGTGCATGGCTACGGCGAAACGGCTGGCGCGCCGCTGGTGGCGCATCCGGGGGTGCAGCTCATTTCGTTCACGGGCGAGACCACGACCGGGCAGGAGATCATTCGCAACGGAGCCGCCACCCTGAAGCGCTATTCCATGGAAATGGGCGGCAAATCGCCCACTATCGTGTTTGAAGACGCCGACCTCGACCGCGCGCTCGACGGGGCGGTTTGGCAGGTGTACTCGCTCAACGGCGAGCGCTGCACGGCCGGGTCACGACTGCTCGTGCAAGAGTCGGTTGCCGCCGATTTCCTGCTCCGATTGGAGCAGCGCGTGCGCAATATCCGCGTCGGCGACCCGACCGACATGCGCACGGAGGTGGGGCCGTTGATCCACCCGGATCACTGGCAACGCGTGCGCGGTTACATGGACGTGGCGCGCGCGGAAGGCGCGACGATCACCGTGGGCGGCGACCGCCCGCCTGAACTGCCGCACGGTAACTACTTCCAGCCGACGCTCATCGCCGATGTGCGCAATGAGATGCGCATCGCACAGGAAGAAATCTTTGGGCCGGTGCTTGTCGTCGTGCCGTTCAAGGATGAAGCCGAAGCGCTGCGCTTGGCCAACGAAATTCGCTACGGCCTCGCCGCGTACGTGTGGACGGGCGATGTGCAGCGCGGGCATCGCGTTGCGGAGGCAATCGAATCCGGGTTGGTGTGGATCAACTCGCAAAACGTGCGTGATTTGCGTACGCCGTTCGGGGGCAGCAAGGACAGCGGCATTGGGCGCGAGGGCGGCCGCTACAGTTTTGACTTCTACACGGAAGTCTCGACAATTCACGTGGCGCTGGGCGAGCATCGTATCCCGAAGATCGGCATGGGCGAATAGGCATGGTTGCTGAGGAGAAGATACGGTTTGCCGTCGTGCTACGCTACGATATCCTTGGGTCTGAGCCGCCCGATCGTGCTCTGGCGTCTTTGCAAGTCGAACACACATACGCGTGGGCGAAGAATCAACTGGCAGGGAACGACTGGCACTCGCTCTCATTCTGATTCTCAAATCCTCGGGAGATAATACATGGCAGCACGCACAGGCGAACAGGTATTGCAGAAACTGCGCGACGACGCGCCGGAAATCTGGTATGGCGGCGAACGCGTGGAAGATGTGACGGCGCACCCGGCGCTGCGGAACGGCCTGCGGAGCCTGGCCGACCTGTACGACCTGCAATGGGAACAGCCCGACGTGATGCTGTTCGATTCGCCGTCTTCGGGCGAAAAAGTCGGGCGCTCGTACCTGATCCCGCGCACGCGCGAAGAACTGCAGAGCATCAGCCGCATGATGAAAGTGTGGGCCGATCGCCATTTTGGAATGATGGGCCGCGCTCCAGATTACCTCAACCGTGCGATGACGGCCTACGCGGCCGGGGCGGATTTTCTGGCCGAGCAGGACCCGCGCTTTGGCGACAGCGCTCGCAACTACCATGTCTACATCCGCGAGAACGATCTGTGCCTCACGCACACACTCATCACACCGCAGGCCAACCGCGCGGTCGGCACGGCGCAGCAGGCCGATCCGTATCTCGCCGCGCGCGTCAAGGAGGAGACCGACGCCGGGATCGTGCTGCGCGGCGCGCGCATGCTCGCAACGCTGCCCATGGCCGACGAGATCATGGTGTTCCCGTCCACGCTGTTGAAGAACCAGGAAGAAGACGCGCCATACGCGTTTGGTCTTTCCATTCCCACCAACACGCCCGGTCTGAAGTTCATTTGCCGTGAGAGCGTGGACTACGGCCGCTCGCATTACGATCATCCGTTCGGATCGCGCTACGAAGAAATGGATGCGGTGGTGATATTCGATGATGTGTTTGTCCCCTGGGAGCGTATTTTTCTCTATCGCGATGTGGAGCGCTGCAACCGGGCGTACGCCGCCACGGGCGCGATCGTCAACATGGCGCACCAGGTCGTTGTGAAAAACATCGCCAAGACTGAATATCTGCTCGGGCTGGCCTCGCTCATGGCGCAAACCATCGGCATCGAGATTTTCCAGCACGTGCAGGAAAAGATCGCCACGATCTGGGTCAACATGGAAACGATGAAGGCGTTCCTGCGCGCGGCAGAAGTCGATGCCGCGCCGGATGATTTTGGCGTGATGCGTCCGGCCTGGGACCCACTCGACGCCGCGCGGAACCTGTACCCGCACCTGTATCCGCGCATGGTGGAGATGATCCAGCATCTGGGGGCCAGTGGCCTTGTCGCCGCGCCGACGGCGGCCGACGTAAACGGCCCGCTGGCGGAGGAGATCAGTCACTTTTACCAGGCTGCGCGCGCCGACGCCCACGAGCGCATTCCTATTTTTCGCCTGGCGTGGGACACAGCCCTGTCCGCATTCGCTTCGCGCCAGGCGCTGTACGAACGCTATTTCTTCGGCGACCCGGTGCGCATGGCCGGCGCGTTGCTCAACAATCATGACCGCACAGAGTACATGGATAGAGTGCGGGAGTTTCTCATGCGGAACATTGCGGATGGCGAGGGGTAGGCAATGAGCAAAACTGCCCGCCCTTACTCTGACTCTCACTTCTACTCCGTGCGCTAATCGTGATCGACCCCCGCAGCTTCCGCCGTGCTTTTGGCATGTTCGCAACCGGCGTGACGGTCATCGCCGCCGAGGTAAAAGACGAGACGCTTGCCATGACGGCCAATGCGGTCACCTCGGTATCACTCGATCCGCTGCTGGTGCTTGTGTGTGTGGGCAAGCAGGCGCGGCTGGCGGGATTCCTCGACGATGTGACCGGATTTTCAATCAACGTACTGCGAGAGGACCAACAAGCGCTCTCGACGTATTTTGCCGGCGGTTGGCGGGAGCCGGAGCCGCCGCCGTTTCGGTTTGTTCCCTGGGGAACTGCGCAGCGCCTGGAAGGCTGCCTCGCTGCGGTTGCTTGCCGCTCGTATGAAATCGTGCCGGGCGGCGACCACTGGATCGTCGTTGGCGAAGTGGTGGACACCCATATTGGGATCGAGCCACATCGACCGCTGCTGTTCTATGCCGGTCAATACGGGCGCGCCAACACCCTCGTCCGCGACCCGGCGCCCGATCTCGGATGGGTCGAAAAGCCGGTGCAGGTATTCCTGGACCCGTGGCAGAAGGAATCATGAACGTATTTTCCATTACGCGGGCAGCGCACATTGAATTTCGCGTCACCGATCTGGCGCGTGCGCGCGCGTTCTATGTGGATGTGCTCGGCTTTGTCGAGAGAGACCGCGATGCAGACCGCCTCTATCTCGGCGGGCTGGAGGAGCGTGAACATCACGGGTTGGTATTGCGCAAAGCCGAATCGGCGGGCGTCTCTCATCTGGCGTTCCGGGTGGCCGATCCAGACGATCTGGACCGGCTCGAAACCCTCTATCGCAGACAGGGCTGTTTCACGCGCTGGGTGGAGCCGGGCATGGAGAGGGGGCAGGGCCGCGCGCTGCGGGCGCAGGACCCGACCGGTCTTCCGCTGGAGTTTTATCACGAGATGGAGCGGCGCGAGTGGATGTTGCAGCGCTTCGACCGCTATCGCGGCGCGAACATAATGCGTCTGGATCACTTCAACGTGCAGGTGCCGGACGTGCAGGCCGCCAACGATTGGTTCATGCAGACGCTGGGCTTCTGGTGTTCGGAGTTGACACAGACGGACGATGATCCGCCGAAGTTGTGGGCGGCGTGGCTGCACCGCAAGCAGAACGTCCACGATATCGCGGTGATGAACGGGATCGGCCCGCGCCTGCACCATGCCGGATTCTGGCTGGCCGATCAGGCGAGCGTGTTGCGCGCCTGCGATGTGCTGGCCGCTGCCGGCTATGCCGACAGCATCGAGCGCGGGCCGGGCCGCCACGGTATCAGCAACGCGTTCTTCGTCTACATCCGCGACCCGGATGGGAACCGCATCGAGCTGTACACCAGCGACTACATGATCCCGGACCCGGACTGGGCGCCGATCCGGTGGGATCTCAATGACCCCCGCCGTGCAACATTCTGGGGGCATAAACCACCTGCGAGCTGGTTCGACGAGGCGGCGTTGGTCGAGTCGATCGAGACGGGCGAATTGCTGCCCACCTCGCCGCCGCCGCTGGCCGACCGGCCCGATTTTGTAACTTGAGTCTGGAGACCTCGGAGGCTTCGCACAGCGAACCTCGGAGGTCTGTTGCTGCGTCTGAAGAGGTCGATGCGTTGATTTCAGGTCGGATTAGCCGGGCATTCCTCATCTGTAGCTTGTTTATTTCGGGTTGCGCCGCTCAAGCGGGGGAGCAATCACAACAGCCAGTGCAAACCGGCGTTGCGGCAATAATCGAAAACAAAGGCTCGGATACGCTCGTCAATCTCGCCCTTGCGTGGGCCGAGCGCTACATGGATGAGCATTCCGAGGTGCGTATCTCTGTCACGGGGGGCGGTTCCGGTACCGGCATCGCCGCGATGATCAACGGCACGGTAGATATTGCCAATGCGTCGCGGGCTATGAAACCCGAAGAGATTGCCGCCGCTGAAGCGAACGGCATATCGCCGGTTCAATTCGTCGTCGCGCGTGATGCCATCGCCGTTGTCACGCACCCCTCGAACAGCGTCGGCGAACTGACACTCGCCCAAATCTCCGCTATGTACACCGGCAAGATTGTGAACTGGCGGCAAGTAGGCGGCTCGGACCGGCCCATCGTGCTGCTGTCACGCGAATCCAATTCCGGCACCTATGTTTACATGCTGGAGAACGTGATCCGTCTGGGCGAGAAGGAGAGCGCGCTGCTCTTTGCGCCGGACACGCTACTGATGCCCTCCTCCGAGGGCATTAGCACCGAGGTGCGCCAGAACCCGAATGCGTTTGGGTACGACGGCCTCGGCTACGTGACGCCCGACCAAAAAGTTATTGCCGTCGCGCGGGACGCGCGTGGCCCGTTCGTGCTGCCGTCCGTGGCGACGGTGAACGATGGCTCGTATCCGATCTCGCGCCCGCTGTTCATGTATACCGCCGGCGAGCCGCAGGGCGCCATCAAAGCATATCTGGATTGGGTGCTGGGGGAGGGCCAGGCCATTGTGGCGGAGCTGGGCTTCGTGCCGGTTCGCGAATGAACGCCGCGCTGCAAAGTATGTTTTCGCGTAAACGAATTGAGTTTGTCATCGAAGCAGGCATCCGCGTGTTGGGCTTCTCCAGCATGGGCATTGTCGCGCTTATTTTCCTCTTCCTGCTGCGCGAAGGGCTGCCGGTCGTATCGGAAGTACCGGCCGGCAACCTGTTTGGCGTGCGCTGGTATCCCACATTTGACCTGTTCGGTACCGTGCCGATATTGCTCGGTTCGGTGTTGGTCACGCTTGTGGCCATCCTGATCGCGCTGCCGCTCGGCGTTGCGACGGCGGTCTATGTGCGCGAGGTCGCGCCGAACTGGGCGCGCGAAATCCTGAAACCGCTGATCGAAGTGCTGGCCGGCATCCCGTCGGTGGTGCTGGGGTTCTTCGGCATGACGCTGATTGCGCCCCTCGTGCGCGAAACGCTCGGCGCGCCGACTGGGCTGACGGCGTTCACCGGCGCGCTCGTCCTCGCGTATATGGCGCTGCCCACCATCATCAGCGTGGCAGAGGACGCGCTGGATGCAGTGCCCAAGAGCTACCGTGACGCCGGGCTGGCGCTGGGCGCGACGCAGTGGCAGACGATCTGGCGCGTGGTCGTGCCGGCGGCGCGTTCGGGCATCGTAACGGCTGTCATGCTGGGTATCGGGCGCGCCATCGGCGAGACGATGGCGGTGATGATGGTCACCGGCAACGCTGCGCGGCTGCCGCTGACGGCGGATTCGCTTTTCCGACCGGTGCGGACGATGACCGCCACCATTGCAGCCGAGATGGGCGAGGTCGCGCAGGGAAGCGTCCACTACCATGCCCTGTTCGGCATTGGCATCATCCTGTTCATGCTCACATTTATCCTCAGCCTGGCCGCCGCCTCGACGATTTTTAAGAAGCGCCGCCGCGGAGGCTTGCGCTGATGGATCGCCGGCAAGCGCAACGCATCGGGTTCGTGCTGCTGGGCCTGGCGGCGTTGGTGGTTGTGGCCCCGATCCTGTTCGTCGTCGGTACCATCGTCGTGCGCGGCGCTGGCGCGATTAGTTGGGAGTTCCTCACGGCCATGCCACGGGACGGGATGAAGGCCGGCGGCATCTTTCCGGCCATTGTCGGCACGATCTTGTTGACTCTGGGGACGGCCGCCGTGGCGATTCCGGTGGGCGTGGGCGGGGCGGTCTACCTGGCCGAATACGCCCGCGACACACGTCTGACGCGAGCCGTGCGACTGGCGATCATCAATCTGGCCGGGATTCCGTCGGTGGTGTATGGCTTGTTCGGGCTGGGATTGTTTGTGCTGTTTCTCCAGTTCGGCACTTCCATCGTGGCCGGTTCGCTCACGTTGGCGATCATGACGCTCCCGATCATCATCAGCACCTCCGAGGAGGCATTGCGCGCCGTGCCGGCGGAGTTTCGCACCGTGAATGCCAGCCTGGGCGGCACGCGCTGGCAG
>JBHHUI010000141.1:0-6850 GCA_046753805.1 Anaerolineales bacterium | reverse complement strand
GATAGAACAGGTTGAGCAAGGGGCGCGCCGTCAGCTCCGTGACGCGTCCACCACGCCCGGCCCGCAGCTCCTGACCGGTCTTCAGCGGGCGGCGATAAAAACCTTTGATGAAACGCAGGCTTGTGCGGTGCAGCAAGGGCCCGAGCAAGCCATAAACGAAACGCGGATGGAAGTTCTCCACATCGGTATCCACCCAGATGACGATGTCGCCGCTGGTGACGAAGAGGCTCTTCCAGAGCGCCTCACCCTTCCCCGCCCGCGCGCCGTATTCTGGCAGCACCTCCTGATGGATGTAGACGGGCACATCCATCCTGGACGCGATCTCCCGCGTCTGGTCCGACGAATAGGAATCCATGAGCACCAACTCATCGACCAGCGAAACATGGGTCATGAATGCGCGCTGGATGGCGCCGATAATGTCGCCCACTGTATCTTCTTCGTTGAGCGCCGGCAGCGCCACGCTGATGGTGTACCCATGCTCTTCCTTCAACTGCATGAGGCTACTCAGGTCGGCGAACTCGTCGGCGTGAAACGTACTCTCGGCGAACCAGCGATCGACGAGCACGGAAATTGCCTGTGTGCTAAAGCGCCGACCGCCCTCTGGAACAACGCGCTTGGTCTTGACGGCGATCACCGCCGAAGGCGATTGCGTCAGCGCCGCGTCGGTGATGCGCCCAAAGGAGGAGGTAGTCGAAGTGGGCCGCGCCGCGGTTCCCAGCACCAGCACGTCGGATTCGCCGCCCATCTGTAGTACGGCGTCGATTTCGCCGGCGGCATCGGTGACGACCTGTTCCTGCACAACGTCCGGTAGTTCGGCCAATATCTGTGCCATGCCGGCAAAGTCGTCGATGGGCGCTTGCTCTTGAGTTGGCCGACACAGACGAAGCGTCGTGGTCTGCGCAGCATAGGGACGCCCCAGCGCCAACGCCAGCCGCAGCGCACGCTCGGCGTGTGGGCCGCCGCGCATGGGAACATAAAAATGGTGAGGTTCTTCCGGCAGCGGACCACGCACAATTGCGATATCACAGGGCGGCCGCGAAAGTAATTCCGCAGCAGTTACATTCAACTCCTGCAGGTGGGCGGGCCAGTTGAGTACGAGCAGGTCGATGGAAGGGTCCTTGACGAGTGCGACGCGGATATCGTCCCAGGGCGTATACGTCACGCGCACGCGGGGCTTGGCGCGCAGGCTAACGCGATCGACTTGCTCGTTCATCAGGTTGCGCAACTCGCGCGCCGGTCCCGCGCCGATGCTCAGGTTTTCGCCTTCGGGAACGGGCACAATACCCAGCAGTAGCACGGGTTCGCTCGCCGCCAGCCAGTGCGCCAGCGTGAGCAAAGTTACATTGTCGGCGGTCGGCAAAATGGGAATTAGCGTGCGCGGTGGCCGCCGCTTGTAGATGGGCATCCCGCGCGACGCAGAAACGGTGGGGGGACTCATGACAACTCCTCGATGAGCGGTGCAATGTGCGCTGCGTACACGCCCGCCCAGGAGAATTCCCGCCGCACGCGGCGGCGCAGACGAACCGTCGGGTTCTGGAGCAGATCGGCGCGGAGGGCGGCGGCAATCTCGGCCGGCGCGCCGTCGGGAGGAAAGTAGATTGCCTCATCACGCGCAAGCTCCTGCAGCGCCGGGATGGCGGCGCAGTAAATAGGCAAGCGCACCAGCCCCGCTTCCAGGATGGGGATTCCAAATCCCTCCTCGCGGCTGGGAAAGAACAGCGCATCGGCGAGCCGGTACAGATCGGCGATGACTGTGTCTGGAAGAAGCGCGGCTGTAACTTCGGCCAGAAAGTGGACGGCAGTGCTCAGCCCCAGCTCGGCGCGGAGCGCGCGCAGGGCGTCGAAGTAGCTTGCGTTGTTGGGGTTGTGCGGACCGGGCGGACCGGTTACGACGAGCGCGGCGCGCGGCTCCGTCTCGCGCAGACAGGCCAACACGCGCAGCGCCAATTCAATGTTCTTGCGGCGTGTGATGCGCACCGGCAACAGCAGCAGCGGATCGGCGGCGTACAGATCGAGCTGTTCTGCCAGCGTGCGCGTGTCCGGCCCGATGTTCAGAAATTCGGCTGCATCCAGGCCGGAAGGAATCACGCGGATGCGCGCAGTCGGCAGCCCGAACAGTGCGGACAGCTCGCGTTGCCGCAGTGCGGAGATGACCACGTGCCGGGGTCGCGCTTCCGGCCAGTCGCTGCGGAGCAGCTCCCACGGCCAGCCTGCGTGGAGCTCGGCGCGATAGCGCGCCGACGTCCAGGCCAGGTCGTGATGCCAGCAGATCAGTTGCAGCGCAGCGCTGCGCTCGCACACCTGTCGCAGCGCCGCTGTGAGCGCAAGGTTCTTGTGCAGCGCGCACACATTATGCGCGATGACGAAATCGGCTCCCTGCAGCGCACGCGCCAGTTCGTCGACGAGGTGTGCTACCAGCGTCTCAAATGCAGGCGTTACCAGGCCGGCGTCCAGTTCCGCTTTAACCGCCAGCACATCTGGATGGCGCGAATCCGCCCGGGGAATGCGAATAAAGCGGACTGATGGACCCGGCGCTTCGCCGCGCCCCGCAACCACGCGCACGCGATGGCCGTGCCGGGTCATGAGCTGCGCGTGATGTCCGATCACGCTCTCAACGCCCCCGATGACCGGTGGAGCCGCATAGTGAAGCAGTGCTATGTCGCGCACGTCAAGAGACCTCTGATACAATCTCGTAGTTCGTGTAAGGGTTCACAGTATGCCTATTATAGCCAGCGTACGACCGACGCCCAAAAGCCATGCCCGCAAGCAGCGTATACCTTGAAGACATTCCGCTCGATGAAGCGCTGGGGCGCTGGCACGCGGCGATTGCCTCGGCCGGCAACGCCAACCCCCTGCCGGGTGAATGGGTCGCGCTCGACGAGGCGTGCGGGCGTGTAACCGCCGAACCGGTCTGGGCGCGCCTGTCCGCGCCGCACTACCATGCCGCCGCCATGGACGGTTACGCCATCCGCGCGGCTGAAACGGAAGCCGCCACCGAGACCAATCCGGTGCAGCTTGCGCTGGGCGAACAAGCCGCCTACGTGGACACCGGCGACGCGATGCCCCGGTGGGCCAACGCCGTCATCCCCATCGAAAACGTACAACTGCTGGGCGCGGGGCCTGACGCGATTGAAATCCGGGCGGCCGCAGCGCCCTGGCATCACGTCCGCCTCATGGGCGAGGACATGGTGGCGACCGAACTGGTGCTGCCGGCGAATCACCTGCTGCGCCCCGTGGACATGGGCGCCATCGCCGGCTGCGGGCACAGCCGTGTCTGTGTCCGGCGTGCGCCGCGCGTGGCGATCATCCCCACAGGCACGGAACTCGTTGCGCCCGGCACAGCGGTGAAGCCCGGCGACATCTTCGAATTCAACTCGCTCGTGCTGGCGGCACAAGTGCGCGAATGGGGCGGCCGGCCGACCAGGTTCGATATCGTCGCGGACGATCTGGAGGCCATCCGCAGGACCGTACGCACAGCCGCCGCCGAGCACGATCTCATTTTGTTGAACGCCGGTTCGTCGAAAGGATCGGAGGATTATTCGGCGCAGGTGGTCGCCGAGTTAGGCGAGCTGCTGGTACATGGGATCGCCGTGCGACCCGGACATCCAGTGATCCTCGGGATGATCTCCAGTCCCCAATCGCCGAACCACGATCCGCCATCCGCCATCCCCATCGTGGGGGTGCCGGGCTACCCCGTCAGCGCTGCTCTCACCGGCGAGATATTCGTTGAGCCGTTGCTCAGCCAGTGGCTTGGCCGCGCGCCGCGCAGGCCGCCCACGCTGAACGCTACGCTGAGCCGCAAGGTACTCTCCCCGACCGGCGACGACGAATACCTGCGCGTGACCGTGGGCCGCGTCGGCGGACGAACGATCGCTGCGCCGCTATCGCGCGGTGCGGGCGTCATCTCGTCGCTCGTGCGTGCGGACGGCATTGTGAAAGTGCCCCGGTTTTCCGAGGGCTTTGCCGCCGGCGCCGAAGTCACCGTGCACCTCTACCGCCCGCCACACGAGATCGAGAACACAATCGTCGCGATCGGATCACACGATCTCGCGCTGGACTTGCTGGCGCAGTATCTGGCCACGCGCGCCCCCGGGATGCGGCTCGTCTCCGCCAATGTGGGCAGCCTGGGCGGGCTGGTTGCGCTGCGGCGCGGCGAGTGCCACCTGGCGGGTTCGCACCTGCTTGATCCGGAATCGGGAGAATACAACCACAGCTATGTGGCGCAGTATCTCCCCGGCGAGCAGGTTGTGCTCGTGAAAGTGGTTGGGCGCGAGCAGGGTCTGATCGTGCCGGCCGGCAACCCAAAGCAAATCGACGGACTGGAGGACCTTGCCCGCCCGGACGTGCGCTTCGTTAACCGGCAACGCGGCGCGGGAACCCGCGTGCTGCTCGACTACGAATTGGAAGCGCGCCAGATCGCATCCGAGGTCATTGCCGGCTACGATCACGAGGAGTACACACACCTGGCGGTGGCGGCAGCCGTGGCCTCCGGTATCGCGGACTGCGGCATGGGAATCCGGGCGGCGGCCAGCGCTATCAAACTGGACTTTGTCCCACTCGCACAGGAGCGCTACGATCTCGTCATCCCGCGCACGCACTACGATTCGCCGCTGCTGCGCCCTCTGCTCGCGTTATTGCGAGACGACGAATTCCAGCAGGCCGTGAATGTATTGCCGGGTTATTCCGTTGAAGGAATGGGGGAGATCGTCGGCGAATTACCGTAGGGCGAAGGCTCAGCCGGCGTCTCTTTGACCGTCGGCTCTTCGTCCGCCGACGCTTCGCCTCCTCGATCAGAACGACCGCAGCGGCACCGGCGTAATTACAAGCAAGAACAACACCAGGGTCATGAGCGCCAGGAAGCGCCGTCCCGGGTCGAGCGGCGTGATCTCGTCCAGCAGTTCGGCATGGCGACGGCCCAGGAAGAAGATCAGCGCGGCCCACAACCACCAGCCCTGCCACACAAGACCCAGCAGCACGAGCACGCCGATAACCACCGGCAGCAGTGCGCGCACGCGCCGCCCCAATAATACGAAGAGCGTGTGACCGCCATCGAGTTGCCCGGCCGGGATCAAATTCAGGCCGGTCACCAGCAGCCCGGCCCACCCCGCCCAGGCCACCGGATGCACGCTCACGTCCAGCGCACCCGCCGGCGACGGTTGCCCGGTGAAGAAGTAAATGATCCAGTACAGGAACGCCGGCAGACCCTGGTACGACGCCGGCTCCGGCAGCAGCTTTCCATAGACGACAAATTTGCTCAGCAGATAGATGATGGAATTTCCTTCCATGCTGAAGCCAGTGCGGGGCAACGTCGTCAGCTCCGACAGATGCAAACCAATCAATAGCACCGGGATTGCGACGATGAAGCCGGCGATTGGGCCGGCGATTCCAATGTCCAACAGCACGCGGCGATTGCGGATCGGCGCCTTCATCTGGATCACCGCGCCCAGCGTTCCAAAGACGCTCAGCGGAAATGGCAACGGGAGGAAATAGGGCAGCGTCACCGGCGCCTTGTGATGGCGGGCTGCAAAGTAGTGTCCGAACTCGTGCGCGCCGAGGATCGCCAACAGGCTCACTGCGAACGGCCAGCCGGTGTGAATCTGGCGCAGGCCTTCGAGCAGCAGTTGGTTGGGATCGACCGGCGATTCATCGAATCCCAGAATAGCGCCGGTGAATAGCACACTTGCGAGCGTTGCGAGAAACAACAAGGCATTGACGAACGGATTCGATTTGCGCGGATTGACCACGCCCGGCAAGGCGGTGATCACATGCAAGCCGTCTTCGACTCGAAACAGCGGCGTGTGACTGTTTTCGTGAAAAACTTGTTCCAACTCATCGTAGGCCCGCGTCGGGTCTGTGGTCAACTTGCCTCGGAATCGCACGGTGTACCCTTCGGCGCGTCCGAGCGTCATGTCTTGAATGCTCATTACCCGGGCGACGGCTTCGCGCAACGTGGCGGGCAGATCGGCGGATGTCTCCGGCATTTGCGACGAGAGTCGCTCTAGCATTTAATTCTCCGGTAGTTTTGGATGTGTGGATGGAGGCGGGGATGGATGGGAGTCGAACCCACCGTGGCTCGCTGAACGACCCACCAACGGTTTTGAAGACCGCGGAGCCCACCGGGACCCAACCACCCCCTCGAGCGCCACGCAAGGATAAGCGAGGGCGCGACGTTAAGTCAAGGCGCGAAGTTCTGCTTCTCGCTCTTACGAAGGGACAAAGAGCGGCTGTTTCGAGCCGCCGTATGGTCCGATTCTTGACAACGCATAGTGCGTCCGTTAGAATACGCCCGCGCTGGAGAGCAGGCGCGGCTATCGGCCGAGGTAGCTCAGTTGGTAGAGCAACGCACTGAAAATGCGTGGGTCCCCAGTTCAAGTCTGGGCCTCGGCACCTCGGCCAGTAAAGTCGACTGGCGATTGCGGGCGTAGTTCAGTGGTAGAACGTCTCCTTGCCAAGGAGAAGGTCACGGGTTCGAATCCCGTCGCCCGCTCTCGGAGCGCATAGTATATGGCCGATGGCGTATGGTATCCGAGCTACCATACGCCATGTGCTATAGGCTATATGCCGGAATGGCGACGTGGCCAAGTGGTAAGGCAGGGGCCTGCAAAGCCCTTATTCGCGGGTTCGAATCCCGCCGTCGCCTCTAGCAGAATAACACTGTCACAAGACTGAGAAAGCCTCACCGTTTCCAGTGAGGTTTTTTTCTTGGATTCAACCCGTAAGTGCAACAGGATGCTGGAAGAATACTTGAAACGGCGAACGGAAATCGAAACACTTTCTGGGCCGGTGATTGAGCTTGTGCATGCTGGAATCCAGGTCATGCTGTGAGACTGCAGTGAGGTCGGTTTGCTTC
>JBHHUI010000140.1:0-6862 GCA_046753805.1 Anaerolineales bacterium | reverse complement strand
CATCCCGCGCTATATGGAACGCCACCGCGAGAAAGCCGGCCTGACGGGCTGGGCGCAGGTCAACGGGCTGCGCGGTGACACATCCATCGAGGAGCGCACGAAATACGACCTGTGGTACATCGAGCACTGGTCGCTCTGGCTCGACGTCAAAATCATTATGCGCACAGTCTTCCAGGCGCTCGGAGCTGGCGGGTATTAGCCGACCCTTTACGGTGCAATGTCGCTATGGTATAGTCGCAGCCGTCAGTATTCAGTGAACGGTATCCAGTGAACAGTAAGCGGCGGCGCGGCCGACTGTTTACTGATTACTGCCCACTGTTTACTGGACACTGAACTCCCTTCACCGTCGAAGGGATTTTTATTGCCAACTTCAGGAGTACTTCATGAGCACGACTTTCATGCAATCGTCGCGGCTGTTCTTTACATCGGAGTCTGTCACCGAGGGCCACCCGGACAAGATGTGTGACCAGATCAGCGACGCAGTGCTCGACGCTATCATGGAGCGCGATCCACTCGGCCGCGTCGCCTGCGAAACGGCCGTCAAGACCGGCTTCGTGATGTTGCTGGGCGAGATCACTACCAGCACGTTCGTTAACTTCGACGAACTGGTGCGGCGCGTCGTTTGCGACATCGGATACGACAGCAGCGACAAAGGCTTCGATGGCAAGACCTGCGGCGTGCAGGTGGCGATTGCCGCCCAGAGCCGAGACATTGCCATGGGAGTCGATCAGGCGCTCGAAGCCAAATCCGGCGACATGGGCGAGGCGGAGATCGAATCCGTCGGCGCCGGCGATCAGGGGATGATGTTCGGATTTGCCTGCGACGAGACCAAAGTGCTCATGCCGATGCCGATTTACCTGGCCCACAAACTGACCCGCCGCATGGCGGAAGCCCGGCGCGATGGAACCTTGCCGTGGCTGCGGCCCGATGGCAAGAGTCAGGTCACAGTCGAATATAGCTACGGACGGCCAAAACGCGTGGACACCGTGCTGATCAGCACGCAGCACGCGCCCGAAATCAGCCAGGACGACATCCGCGCGCAACTCATTGAGCATGTCATTATGCCGGTGCTGCCGGCCGACATGGCCGACGATGCTCTGAAGATTTATACGAATCCTACCGGTCGGTTCGTCGTCGGCGGCCCCATGGGCGACGCCGGCGTCACTGGCCGTAAAATCATCGTAGACACCTACGGCGGCATGGGTCGCCACGGCGGCGGCGCGTTCAGCGGCAAGGACTGCACCAAGGTCGATCGTAGCGCAGCTTATGCGGCGCGCTGGGTGGCGAAGAACGTGGTGGCCGCCGGGCTGGCGAGCCGCTGCGAGATTCAACTCGCTTATGCCATCGGCGTTGCCCGCCCTCTCAGCATCAACGTTGAAACCTTCGGCACCGGGACGCATTCCGACGCTGAGATCAGTCGCCTGATTGACGAGAACTTCGATTTGCGCCCCGGCGCGATCATCCGCGACCTGGACCTGCGCCGTCCGATCTACCGCCAGACGGCGGCTTACGGCCATTTTGGGCGCGATGACATCGACCTGCCGTGGGAGCACACGGACCGCGCCGAGGTACTCAGAGCCGCCGCCGGGTAGACTGGCCGGGCTTTGCAACCATCATGACGGGATTTCGGAATATCCGAGTCCCGTTTTTGGGTTAACCGGCGATCTTAATGATCGCTGCACCCGCTATACCGCGGCGCCGATTTTGCCGGATGGGCGCTTCATTTTCTGCCGCTGCGTTGTTCTCGCGCTCGTACCCTTCGCCTTCCTGATAGCTCTGCTGTGCCGCGATGACCTGGCGGGCGTTGGTGTGCAGCGCCTCGCCGGTGGCGGCATCGACATACAACAGCGAAATCGGATTGGGTCGGGGCACGCCTTTTCCAATCGTTTTCCAATCCGGCCGGGCTATTCTGAATAGAGTGAATTGGGGTAACTACTCAGCCCGAACACACCATAGCGGGGCCTTCGGGGAGATTGGGGGATTGGTTTTCTGGTTTTCCCCTAATCCCCCAATCCCCGCCACACTTCAGCCGACCGAGGCTTAGTAGTTACGAATTGGGTATTATTCGGAAACCGGATCGAACTCGGGAGACCCGATGCGCGTTTTGCTGATCGAAGATGACCAACGACTGACACGCCTGATTGAGCGCGTGCTGTCTGACGAACACCACGCCGTCGATGTGGCGCACGACGGCGATACCGGGCTGGAACTGGCCCGGCGGGGCACGTACGACGTCGCCATTATCGATTGGATGTTGCCCGGTCGCGATGGCCCGGCCATCTGTCGAGCGATCCGCGGCGAGCGATTGCCGACGGCCCTCCTCATGCTCACCGCCCGCACGCAGGTGGAAGACCGTGTCACCGGTCTCGACAGCGGCGCGGACGACTACCTGGCCAAGCCCTTCTCGTTTGATGAGTTACTCGCACGCGTGCGCGCCCTGGGACGGCGCGTCTCGGTCGCCGAGGACTCCGACGGCGAGTTGCGGATTGGGCAGCTCGTACTCGATTTGCACGCCCGCACAGCCCGGCGCGCCGAAATCCGGCTGGACCTCACACCGACCGAATGGACACTGCTCGAATGCCTGATGCGCCACGCCGGGCAGGCGCTGTCGCGCCCGCAGATTCTGGATTACGTCTGGTCGTATGAGACCGACGTGCAGGCGACTATGGTCGATGTCTACATTTCATACCTGCGTCGCAAGCTGAATGTGCCGGGGCGCGGCGATCCCATCAAGACCGTACGCGGCGTCGGATACCGCCTGGAGCCGGACGATGTTTAGGAAGCTGCGCTGGCAGCTCACGCTGCTCTACGGGCTGGTTGGGCTGGCGCTGATTGCCATCATCGGCGGGGGCACGTATCAACTGCTGGGCATCTATTTTGAGGGCACGGCCGACTTTGCACTCGACCGCCGCGCCGCGCGCGAGCTATCGAGTCTGGACGTCGCGGTGCCGGCCGAGCTACAGGCGTCTGCGCCGGTCGGATTGTCGGTCGTCGTGCCGGATGAGTTCGAAGACGGGGAGAATACCGAAGACCGCCATGAGGAGGAATCGTTCGACGGTGAACTGGCGGCTGTGTTTGTGCTGCCGCTCGATGAAGAGGGGCGGCCGTCGGCCGCCACCGTGGGCTTGCCGATGGCGCCTGACGATGACGCCGTGCAAGCTGCGCGGGCAACCGGCCTCGACCGCCGTACCGTCCAACTGGCCGACGGCACGCGCGTGCGCGTCCTGACCGTAGCTGTCCAGCAAGCCGGTGCGACCAAGCTGTTCCAATTTGGACGCACGCTCAACGATCAGGACCGCATCCTCGGTCAGCTTTTGATTGGGTTGCTCGTGCTTGGCGCGCTGGGCGTCGCGCTGCTCGGCCTCGGCAGCTGGTGGCTGGCTGGGCGCTCGTTACGCCCGGCGCAGGACGCCTGGGACCGGCAGCGCGCGTTCATCGCCAACGCCAGCCACGAGCTGCGTACACCGCTGACGCTTATTCGCGCCAGCGCAGAGGTCGCGCAGCGGGCGACCTCCGACGACGGCCAACGCGAACTACTCACAGACATTCTCGAGGAGAGCGACCACGTCAACCAGTTGATTGAGAGCCTGCTGCTACTATCGCGGCTCGACGCCCACCAGGTCACACTAGCTGTGGAGGTGATCAACGTACCCGAGTTGTTCGCGGATCTGGAGCGCCGGATGCGTCGTCTGGCCACGGAGCGCGGCATCGAACTGGCGATCGGGGCGGAAGTTGATACGCTCACCGGCGACCGCACGCGCGTGTGGCAGGTCTTGCTCATCCTGTTGGACAACGCACTGCGTTTCACGCCCGCGGGCGGCGCGATTGAGGTGTCTGCGCAAGCGCGGGATGGGCGCATCGAAATAGCCGTAGCCGACACCGGCGCGGGCATTGCCCCGGAGCACTTGCCGCACATTTTCGAACGTTTCTATCAGGCCGACCCGGCCCACACGGCCAACCGGAACGGCGCCGGGCTGGGGCTATCCATTGCCAGGGCGATTGTCGAGGCGCACGGTGGGCGCATCCGCGCGGCGAGCGAGGGTCTGGGAAGGGGGAGCCGATTCGAGATTGCGTTGCCACAGCCGTCGAAGTGATTCGACCCGGGCTTCCGCTGAATTAATCCGGCGCCAACCATTCATCGAACTTCCTTAGCAACAGCTCCTTCGTCTCATCGTCCGCACCGATCACCTGGAACGCATTGCGCGCGATGCGGACTAAGTCTTCGCGCTCGTAGCCAAACTCTCGGGCGAGCAGCGTATATTCATCGCACAGCGCCGTGTTAAAAAAGGGTGGGTCGTCACTGTTGACGGTCACAAGCAGCCCCATGCGGTCCAGGTGCGGGAAGGGGTGCATTGCCAGGCGGGGATACACGTGCAGCCGCCGGTTACTCGTGGGGTTGATCTCCAGCGGGACCTGGCGCTCTTTGAGCACATGCAACAGATGTGGGTCTTCGATAGCGCGCACGCCGTGCCCGATGCGGTCGGCGTCCAGTGCGAACAGCGCCCCCCAGATGCTCTCGGGTCCCATCGTCTCGCCAGCGTGCGGTACGCTGAGCAGGCCGGCTTCCTTCGCTTGTCGGAATGCGTGCGCGAACGGCTCAGGCGGCGCGCCGACTTCGTAGCCGCCCAGGCCAAATCCGACCACACCGTATTCCATGCCCGCCAGCGCATATTCAAGCGTGCGCTCCGCCGGGCGCGGATCGTAGTCGCGGCCGTCACGGTTCGGGAAGCTCAGGTTACGCGGACAATCGAACACCCAGCGCAATTCCACACCGAATTCATCCCGCGCCCGGCGCCGCCCGTCGTCCAGGCCCTGCAGGATGTCTTCGATCGAGACACCCTTTGCCTGTTGGTGGTCCGTGTGCGTGTATGGCGTGACGGTGATCTCGCGGTAGCAGATGTTCTGCCGCGCCATGTCCGCGCCGTTTTCGTATGCGACCAACGCGAAGTCTTCCGCCGACCGCAGGAAGTTCTGCACGGTGGTGTAGACGCGGATGAAGTGCGGGAAATCGGTGAATTGGAACCACTCGCGCACGGCCGGCACGTCGTCTCCGGGCAGCCGGTCCAATTGGCCGTGCCGCTGCGCCAACTCAAGTACGGTCTCGGGCTGAATGCTGCCTTCGAGGTGGATGTGGATTTCCGCCTTGGGCAGTGCGCGGATGAATTCGGTTAAGTTAGATTGTGCCATACAATTGACGCTCGTGGCCGACGGTGTTATTTTACCCGCG
Source organism: Anaerolineales bacterium (assembly GCA_046753805.1). Taxonomy (GTDB): domain Bacteria; phylum Chloroflexota; class Anaerolineae; order Anaerolineales; family JBHHUI01; genus JBHHUI01. Next base: position 1,635 of record JBHHUI010000140.1, on the reverse strand, counting down.
CATCGCCCGCAATTAGCAGCGGCAAGAATCCCCAAACTGGCGGAGTGTGAGATGACAACGACTCAGATTAGAGAAGGCGATCGACTGTGGGAGCCGACGGCCGAGGTCATCGAAAACGCTAATATCACCGATTACATGCGCTGGCTGGCCGCGCAGCGCAGTCTGTATTTCGACGACTACGCCGCGCTCTGGCGCTGGTCGGTGGACGATGTGGCGGCATTCTGGGGCAGCCTGTGGGAGTATTTTGACATCCGCGCCTCGCGCGCACCCGAGGCAGTGCTGGCAAGCGCCGCCATGCCGGGCGCGCAGTGGTTTGTGGGGGCGGAACTGAATTACGCCGAAAACATCTTTCGCAGGATGACGCTTGATCGCCCGGCTGCGTTGTATAAAGCTGAAGACGATCCGCTAGTCGAAGTAAGCTGGCCGGGGCTCTACGACCAGGTCAACCGGCTGGCGGCGGCCTTGCGCGCGGTCGGAGTCCAGCGCGGCGACCGAGTGGTGGCGTTCCTGCCGAATACTCCCGCAGCCCTCGTCGGCGTGCTCGCGGCTGCCAGCCTGGGGGCGATCTGGTCGAGCTGCTCGCCGGACTTTGGGAGCCGCAGCGTGCTCGACCGCTTCACGCAGATCGAGCCGAAGGTGTTATTGGCGGTGGACGGCTACAAGTACGGCGGGCAGGTGTTCGACCGGCGCGACGTGGTGGCGGAACTGCAATCCAGTCTGCCTTCGCTGGAGCATACGATCCTCGTGCCATTCGTAGCGGCCCATACGGAGGGGTTGGGTAACACCGTTCTGTGGGAAGATGCACTCGCATCCGCCGATCCGCCCGCCAAACTCGCGTTCGAGCAAGTCCCGTTCGACCATCCGTTGTGGGTGCTGTATTCGTCGGGCACTACCGGCCTGCCCAAGCCAATCGTACAGGGCCACGGCGGAATCCTGCTCGAACAATCCAAGGTTACCATCCTGCACAACGATCTCAAGCCGGGCGACCGCTTCTTCTGGTACACGAGCACCGGTTGGATGATGTGGAACTACGTCGTCGGCAGCCTGCTGTCCGGCGCAACCGCGATCCTGTACAACGGCAGTCCGGCCTACCCGGACATGAATGCGCTCTGGCGGCTGGCGGAAGAAACCGAGATGACCTATTTCGGCACCTCGGCTGCCTTTATCAGTGCGTGTATGAAGGCTGGCATCACTCCCAACCGGCAGTTCGATCTCTCGCGCCTCCGCGCCGTCGGCTCCACCGGTTCGCCGTTGAGCGTGGCGGGGTTCGGATGGGTTTATGACAATGTGAACGGGACGCTTGCACTCGAATCCGTGAGCGGCGGGACCGACCTATGTACCGCATTTGTGGGCGGCGCGCGCATCCTGCCCATCTACGCCGGCGAGATTCAGGGGCCATCGCTTGGCGCAAAGGTGTTTGCATACAACGAGTCCGGAGAACCGGTCGAGGATGAGGTCGGCGAGTTGGTCGTCACCGCGCCGATGCCGTCCATGCCGCTGTTCTTCTGGAACGACCCGGACAACACACGTTACAAGAGCAGCTATTTCGACACGTTCCCCGGCGTCTGGCGGCATGGCGACTGGATCAAGATCAACGCGCGCGGCGGCTGCATTATTTACGGTCGTTCCGATTCA